>JAUIEZ010000140.1 GCA_030429665.1 Gammaproteobacteria bacterium
GCATCGCTGGTCAAGACCAAGCGGCGCGTCCTGCTCATCGATCTCGATCCGCAGGGCAATGCCACCACCGGCTCGGGCGTGAGTCGCGATGCGGTGGAACACAGCATTTACGACGTCCTGCTCAACGAACGGACCCTGGCGTCCGCGTGCATGGACACCAGCGGCGGCTACCAGCTGGTGCCGTCGGAGTCGGGCCTGGCCGGCATCCAGGTGGAACTCGCGGACGCCGACGATCGGGACCTGCGGCTTAAACAGGCTCTCGCCACCGTGACCGAGTCCTACGACTACGTGTTCATCGACTGCCCGCCGGCCCTCAACGTGTTGACCATCAACGCCCTGGTGGCATCGCACAGTGTTCTGATACCCGTACAGTGCGAGTACTATGCCCTGGAAGGCCTGACCGGTCTGCTGGAGACCGTGGCGAAGATCCGCCAGGGCTATAATCCGGATCTCGCCGTCGAGGGACTGCTGCGCACCATGTTCGACGGCCGTAATTCGCTTGCCAACGAGGTATCGGACCAATTGCACACCCATTTCGGCGACAAGGTGTTCCGCACCCTGATTCCGCGTAACGTGCGCCTTGCCGAGGCCCCGAGCTACGGCAAGGCGGTCATCGAATACGACCCGTCCTGCGCCGGCAGCCAGGCCTACCTGGCGCTGGCCGGCGAAATGATCCGCCGCGACTGATGGCCGCGAAGAAATCACGTCTCGGCAGGGGACTGGACGCGCTGATCAGCGCGCCCGAAACCCCGAACCTCACCGATCAGGCGGCGTCCGAGGCCCACGGGGTCAGGGAGCTCGGGGTGGAGCAACTTCGCCGCGGGCGATACCAGCCGCGCACGCGCATGGACGAGGAGGCGCTCGAGGAACTCGCCGCCTCGATCCGCAGCCAGGGCGTGATCCAGCCGATCCTGGTGCGCGAGACCGCGGCCGGCGGCTACGAGATCATCGCCGGCGAGCGCCGCTGGCGGGCGGCGCAGATTGCCGGCCTGTCGACGGTGCCGGTCGTGGTTCGCCAGGTGCCCGACGACGCCGCCATGGCGGTGGCGCTTATCGAGAACATACAGCGCGAGGACCTCGGGCCCATCGAGGAAGCGCAGGGATTCAAGCGCCTGCTCGACGAGTTCGGCCTCACGCACCAGGAGGTCGCCGAGCGTGTCGGTCGCTCACGCACCGCGGTGAGCAACCTGCTCAGGTTGCTGAATCTCGACGCGGCGGTGCGGACTCACCTCGAAGAGGGACACATCGAGATGGGTCATGCACGGGCGCTGCTGTCGCTGCCGAAGGAACGCCAGGGCGAAGCCTGCGAAATCGTCATGCACCGGCGCCTGTCCGTGCGACAGGCGGAACAACTGGTGCGCCGACTGCTGTCACCGGCGACCCCCGGAGCGAAGAAGGCGGAGAAGAGCGGAGACATCCGACGACTCGAGGAAGAGCTGTCCGAGAAGCTCGGCGCCAGCGTCAACATCGAGCACGGCACCCGGCGCGGCCGACTGGTTATCGAATACCACGATCTCGACGAGCTCGACGGCATTCTTTCCCGCTTCCGCTAGCCGGGGGCACGAGCACCGCCGCGGTCGCGCGGCCCGTCGCGCACCCCATCGCGCCGAATGGCGTTCACCCGACGATTTCGCGAAGGGCCTCTACCAGCACGTCGCACTGCTCGTCGGTGCCGACGGTGATGCGCAGGAAATTCTCGATTCTCGGCTTGTCGAAGTGCCGGACGATGATACCGCGCTCGCGCAGCGCGGCGGCGACGGCGGCGCCGCGATGGGCGCCGTGGCGCGCGAACAGGAAGTTGGCCTTTGACGGCAATACCTCGAAGCCGAGCACCTCGAGCGCCGCCGCCAGCTCGTCCCGCGTCGCCATGATGCGCTTTCGCGCGGCGTCGAAATGTTCGACGTCCCGTATCGCGGCCGTCGCGCCGGCCTGGGCGAAGCGGCTCAAGGGATACGAGTTGAAGCTGTTCTTGACCCGCGTCAGCGCCTCGACAAGTCCCGCGTGACCGATGGCGAAGCCGACGCGAAGTCCCGCCAGGGCGCGGGATTTCGACAGGGTCTGCACCACCAGCAGGTTGTCGTGGGCCGCCGTCAGCGACACCGCCGTTTCACCGCCGAAGTCGATGTAGGCCTCGTCGACGACGACCACCGAGTCGGGATTCGACTGGAGCAGGCGCTCGATTTCGCGCAACGGCAGCAACTTGCCGGTGGGCGCGTTGGGATTGGGAAACACGATGCCGCCGTTTTCGCCTGCATAAGCATCGACGGCGATGTCGAACGTCGTCGTCAACGGCATCGACTCGTAGGGAATGCCGAACAAGGCGCAATAGACCGGGTAGAAGCTGTAACTGATATCGGGAAAACGCACCGGCAGCTTGTGATCGAACAATGCGCGAAACACGTGCGCGAGCACCTCGTCCGACCCGTTGCCGACGAACACGTTCTCAGACCCGACCCCGTGGTACCCTGCGACGGCGTGCCTCAATTCCGTCGATTCAGGATCGGGGTACAGGCGCAGATCGTCCGACGCGGCATCGGCCATGGCCGCAATCGCGAGCGGCGACGGACCATAGGGACTCTCGTTGGTGTTGAGCTTGACGAGGTTGCGCAACTGCGGCTGCTCGCCCGGTACGTAGGGATCGAGCGCGGCGACCACCGGGCTCCAGAATCGGTTCATCGAGCGCAATCAAAATATGGATCGGCGGGAGCGCGAGGTTATCAGCGCCGGGTATCATAATCAACGCGCGCCGACGGGCACTCGCGGAACGCCTTGCCCAAGACCGTCGCCGGCAGCTTGTCGCCGTCGCCCGCTCGGGATTCGCCTTAACTCGCTGTGCCCGCGCGGCCGGCGTCACGTCGTGACGCACCTGGAACCTCCCGCTTGCCGGGTTCGTCATGAACGCCCTCGACCGGATCGACACCATAGCCTACACCGTGGTGCCGGATGCGTCGTATGCGTGTAAAATTCACAGTCGCGCGCAAGGGGTGTAAGACTTTGCCCGGGACCTTGGCGCCCATTGATGCCCGCCGGCCGGCTGCCGGTATTCAACCATCCAGTCCGATGTCTAAAAAGCGCGTCTCCAACATCATCGATCTCGCCAACCGGCGTCGCGACCGCGACCGGCTGGGACCCGGCCGCGCCGAACAGAAGGCGCTTGAGCGCGCCCAGGAACTGATCTATCGCGGCTGGGAAGTGTCCGACTCCATCGAGCGCGTGGAAATCGCCGAGGAGGCGCTTGAAATTTCGCCGCTATGCGCCGATGCGTGGGTCATGCTCGCGGAGGATGCCGCGGAAACGCTGGAGCAGGAAATCGAGCTGTACCTCAAGGCGGTCGAGGCCGGCGAGAAAGCGCTCGGGGAAGCTTTTTTCGAAGAGGAAGTGGGCCGTTTCTGGGGCATCGCCGAGACCCGGCCGTACATGCGCGCGCGGGCCGGTCTCGCTCATTGTCTCTGGGACCAGGGTGAACATGACGCCGCGATTGCTCACTACGAGGAGCTTTTGCAGCTCAACCCGGCGGACAACCAGGGAATCCGGTTCCTGCTGGTGACCAGCCTGGTGCTGCTCGCCCGGCACGACGAGGCGCTGGCGGTCATGGATGCCAATCCAGAGGACGAGTATTCCGCGGTTTGGGCCTATAGCCGCGCGCTGATCGAATTCCGCGAACGCGGCGACGTCAAGAACGCCCGCGAGCTGCGCGCTTTCGCGGTGCGCGTCAATCGCTTCGTGCCCGATTACCTTTCCGGCACCGCGCGCATGCCCAAGTTCCCGCCCGACTATGTCAATCCCGGCGACAAGACCGAGGCGGTATCCTACGTCTACGACAATCGCCAGGCATGGATCGACACGTCCGGCGCGATCGACTGGCTGCTGAAGGAATCGACCGGCCGCGGCGGTTGAGTTTGGCGCTCGTTGCGGCCAGCGCGCGCACCGCGTCCCGGTTCGCGGTACCTGCCGGCAATCCTACCGCGGGTACTCGTCGTACGCGGGTGCGCAGGTACCCGCTTCGTGCCAGGCGGCGCGATCACGCCAGAAAATCCGGTCATCCGGGATGACGTCCGGATCGACGTCGAGCGTCCCCGCGGGCACGACGAGGGAAGTGCCCGGTCGATTGACGTAAGGCAGACCGGAACCGCATACGCTGCAAAACGCGCGGGCGAATCGCCTGGCGGTGGGCAACTCGAAGCGCCGCACCAGTTCCTTCCCGGCAATCCAGCGGATATTTTCCGGACGGGTGAACAGGTTGCTGGCGAAAGCCGTTGCGGTCGCCTTGCGACATCGCGAACAATGACAAAGGTGGAACGCCTCGAACGGACCGGCGACTTCAAACTTCACCGCGCCGCATAGACAGCTTCCGGGGTAGGCCTCATCCATGGTTCGATTTGCCTGGAAATTGACCGATCACTATTGCGGCGATCCCAGGGCGCGCACGAGCTGACCCAGGGTCTCCTGGCTGATCTCTCCCGACACCGGCAGATTGCGCGATCGCTGGAACGCCTCGATGGCCGAGATGGTACGCCCGCCGGTAAGTCCGTCGACCGGGCCGGGATCGTAGCCAAGGTCGGTGAGTGCCTGCTGCACGCGCGCCACGAGGTTGCGCGAATCGCGGCCAGCCGGGGACGAAGGCTGCGTGGCGGACGGAGCGGGCGCGGCGGCGGGGTCGCCGATCGCGGCAAGCAACGTCGTTCCGCCGGGGTGTCCGAACAGGATTGCGCGGTTGGCCCAATAACGGGCGCGCAGCTTGCCGTTGCGATCCGGTTGGCTCGCGTTGATCAAACGCGCCAACTGGTACATGGCGCCGACATGGCCGGCGCGCGCGGCCTTGGTCAGCCAGCGCTGGCCTTCGCGCGGATTCGACTGCCCCCGGACCAGCCCGAGTTCGAACTGGGCCTGGGTATGGCCGCTACTGGCCGCCTCCAGCATCCAGGCACCGGCCGCCGCGTCGTCGACATCGCCTCCCTCTCCCGCCTTGAGCATGCCGGCCACGAGATACTGGGCCTGCGGATAGCCCGAGGCCGCGGCGCCGAGCAGGATATTGCGCGCCTGTGCCAGGTTCTGGGTGTTTTCCCGGTCAAGGCGCAGCGACTGGGCGACACGGATCTGGCTTGGCCCGAAGCCGCGGCGTGCCGCCATCAGTTCGAGCTCGGCGGCGCGCTGGTTCTCACCCTGGCGCCTAAGCACTTGCGCCAGGACCGCGGCCGCCCGCGCGTGGCCCAGTTCCACCGCCCGTTCCAATCGCGCCAGCCGCCGCTCGGCGTCGCGCTCTGCCAAAGCGAGCAGGAACGTCGCGTGGGCGTCGCCGGACGAGGCGGCCTGCCCGCAGGTCTCGAGCGCGCTCGCCTCGCCCCGTGCCGCCTGCTGGTAGCACGCCAGGGCCGCCTCGCTGAATTCCCCCTGCGCCGCGGCCGGACCCTGCGCGAGACAGGCGACCGCCAGAAGCATGGCGAGGGCGGATGGGTGGCGTGTTCTATGAAATTCGCGTTGTTCTTGCATGTCGTCGCGTCGGATTGACCGGCCCCGTGTGGTTGAGATTCGTAGTGTATCGTCGTTTACGCCTGCCGCGACTCACGGCATGCCGGCCACCTCGAGCAACAGGTCGCCGAGCCAGGATGGCCGGTCGACCATCACCTCGTGGCCGCAGTCCACCTCGTGGACCCGCCATGCGGCATCGTCGCGAAAGGTGTCGAAATGGCGGCGAAACGCGTCATTGTCGTTTCTTGCCGCCCGCACGTAGTGGCGGGCCAGGCGCGGCGGCGGCGATTGAAGTCGAATCGGCTGCTGGAAGCAGCGCAGCGACATGGGCACGCAGTGCGTATCCACCCAGTGGCGGTCGGCGTCCGTCTCGACGCCGAACGTCGCCGCCGGCGTGGGCGGCATCAACCAGCCTTCGCCCGCTTCGCGTACCCGTTCCATCAGTATCTCGTTCTGCCTGGCCGGTCGGATGTCGAGAACGCATTGCCCGTCGGCGGGGACGTAGGCGTCGACGTACACCAGCGAATGCAACTGCTCCGCGGCCCGGTCGGCGACGCCGGTGATCACCATACCCGCGTACGAATGACCGCAAAGCACCACGTCATCGAGGTTCTCGAAACGCAACAATCCCAGGATGTCGCTGACATGGAGATCGAGATCGTTGCCACGGTCGCGCAGGTGGACGCGCTCTCCGAGGCCGGTGAGCGTTGGCGTATAGACACGGCAGCCGGCATCCGTCAGCCGGTCTGCGACCCGGCGCCAGCACCAACCGCCGTGCCAGGCGCCGTGGACCAGCACGATCGGGCGGCCACCGCGCTCCGTCATTCCGCCTCCGGGGGATCCACCAGGCGCAACAGGCCGGCGGCGATCATTTGGTCGAGGAATTCCGCGAGGTCACCTTCGAGCGTCCCGGGGTCGACCTCGAACTCGGCAAGCAGCCGCCCCACGATTTCGTCCATGGCGGTGGTTTCCTGTGCGACCTCCCAGAACCGCGTGCCGACCTCGTTGAGCCCGAAGTACTGGCCGCTGGAGAGATCCAGCAGCACCGCCTCGCCCTCGACCTCCTGGAAGAGCACGTCGGGCGAGAGTTCTACCGCCTGATGTTTCAAGGCATGCATCTTTCCCCCCAGGTTTGCCGCCGCTTCGACGTGAGATTGCCGGCGATGAGCGCGCTATGGTACCACTCGCCCGCTCGACGCGACCGTCAACGCCGCGCGAACCCGGCCATCCACCGGCGGCGCCTGCTCGCCGGATGCCACCGACCGGCGGTCAGATTCCCTCGAGGGCGGCGGCAAGATCGTCGACGAGATCGCGGTCATGCTCGATGCCGACGGAGAGCCTGAGCAACGACGGACCGATGCCCAGTTCCTCCCTCAATGCCGGCGGCACCGAGGCATGGGTCATGGTTTCCGGGTGGTTCACGAGCGACTCGACCCCGCCCAGGCTTTCGGCCAGGGCGAACACCTTCAAGCCCTGGACGAATCGCGTGGCAGCGTCCAGGTCGCCGTCGATTTGAAAGCTCACGATCCCGGAAAATCCGGTCATCTGGCGCCGGGCGAGATCGTGGCCGGGGTGGCCTGGCAGCCCGGGGTAGAAGGTTTGCCTGACCTTGGGATGTTCAACCAGGAACTCGGCGACCGCCTGGGCATTGGCGGCGTGTTTTTCCATGCGGACGGCCAGCGACTTGATGCTCCGGTGTAACAGGAAGGATTCGATCGGCCCGGCCACCGCGCCGGCGGCGAACTGCATGTAGCGGATCTTTTCCGCCCACTCGCCGTCGTCGGTCATGACCGCGCCCCCCACGAGGTCGGAGTGTCCGCCGATGTACTTGGTGGTGCTGTGGACGACGATGTCGGCGCCCAGCTTGAGCGGCGACTGGAACAGCGGCGAGGCGAAGGTATTGTCCACCACCGCCACGGCGCCACGCTCGTGGGCGATCTCGGCGAGCGCGGCGATGTCCAGCACCTGCAACGTCGGGTTGGTGGGCGTCTCGATCCACACCATGCGCGTTTCGGGTCGCATGGCCGCGCGGGCCCGGTCGAGGTCCGACAGGTCGAGAAACTCGAACTCGATGCCGAAACGCGCCATGACGGTTCGGAACAATCGCCCGCTGCCGCCGTAAACGTCATTGCAAACGAGAACGTGGTCGCCGGGAGAGAGGTTCTGCACGATGGCCTGCTCGGCCGCCAGCCCCGAGGAGAACGCGATCGCGTGACGCGCGCCCTCGATGGCGGCGAGCGCCGCCTGCAAGGCATCCCGCGACGGGTTGGTGCCGCGCGAATAATCCCAGCCCTTGTGCTGACCCGGCGCCTCCTGCACGAAAGTCGAACTCTGGTAGATGGGCGTCATCACCGCGCCGGTGACCGGGTCCGGCTCGGTGCCGGCGTGGACGGCGACGGTGTAAAGGTGCGGGTCGATCATGTTCAAGCGTCGTGAAAAGCGCCGATTTTAAGCCGAGCGGCGCGGCTGCGTCCCGCGGGTCGACAGGAAATTCAGCAGGTCGATATGGGTGACGATGGCGAGAATGCTGCCGTCGCCGGCGGGCGCGGCCACCAGCGGCACCCGACCCTCGCCGATAAGCCGGGACAGATGGTCGACGCTGTCGCCCGGTTCGACGAATTCGACCGCGGTATCGACCAGCGACGCGATGCTCTCGTCGGTGCTCGCCTTCTGGGTGAACACCGCCCTGAGCAACGTTTCCTCGCGGATGATGCCCTTGATCCAGCCGTGGCCATCGGTCACGGGAAGCTGGCTGATGCCGGCGCTGCTCATCATCTCGACCACCCGCGAAATACGATCGGACTGGTTTGCCATCACGATGTCGCCGGGGTGCTTGTGCAGGAAATGCAGAAGGTCCTCGACGGTCCCCGAGGAACTCTCCATGAAGCCGTTTTCCTCCATCCAGTCGTCGTCGTAGACCTTGGAGAGGTAGCGGTTTCCGCTGTCGGGCAGGATGACGAGTACGTTCTTGCCCTTCGCATCGTCGCCCTGCGCGGCGATCCAGCGCAGCGCCCCGACCACCGCGCTGCCGCTCGACATGCCCGAGAAGATGCCCTCCTTGACCAACAGGTCACGGGTCATGAGAAAGGACTCCTTGTCCTCGACCCGCACGATGTCGTCGTAGACCGAGAAATCGTAGTTGGCGGGAATGAAGTCCTCGCCGATTCCCTCGATCATGTAGGACTTGGCCGGCGTGTCGTTGCGGCCGGTCCTGAACATTTCCTCGACGATCGAGCCGACCGGATCGACGCCGACCACGGTGACGCCGGGTTTGTGTTCCTTCAGGTAGCGACCGCACCCGGTGATCGTGCCGCCGGTGCCGATGCCGGCGATGAAAACGTCGATGTCGGGAAACTGGCGCAGTATCTCCGGCCCGGTCGTTTGATAGTGGCACTCACGGTTGGACAGGTTGTCGTACTGGTTGATGTACAGCGAATTCGGCGTTTCCTCCGCCAGGCGCCGCGACACCGAGTAGTAGCTTCTCGGGTCATCCGGCTCGACGGCGGTGGGAGTCACCACCACCCGGGCGCCGAACGCCCGCAGGTTCTTGATCTTTTCCTCGGACATCTTGTCTGGCAGCACGAAAACACATTGGTATCCCTTGATCGCCGCGGCAATGGCGAGACCGAATCCCGTGTTTCCGCTGGTGCTTTCGATGATGGTGCCGCCCTTCTTCAGGGTGCCGCGCCGTTCCGCGTCCTCGATCATCCACCAGCCGATGCGATCCTTGATCGAACCGCCCGGATTCATGAACTCGCACTTTACGAACAGCGCTGCGCCGGCATCGCGGCCGATACGATTGAGACGCACGATCGGCGTGTTTCCGATCGCCTCGAGTATATTGTTGAACATCATGACGCCATCACGGGAATCGCGGTAGGAAACGCGGTATCGTACACCGGATTCCGCGCCGGCGGCGTCACCGGGTATCCGCGATCGCGCGACGGGGCGGCCTAGGGCCGGATGTAGGTGTAACCCTGCTCCTGCAGCTCGATGATCCGCAGGACACCGGCGGTGACCTCGCGAACGCCGTCTACCAACGCGGCCTGCTCGCCCCGCCCGCGCATCTCGCCCAGCGTGTTGCCGCACGCGCTGAACGCGATACCGCGCGCGACCAGTTCCGCGACGCGGTCGGCATGTTCGCCTTCGGCGAGCATCATGCCCACGCCGGGACCGTAGGCAACGACCTCGATGTCCACGTTTTCCGGTCCCAGGGCATTCTGCAGGTTGACGGCATTGCGCAGGGCGCCGCCGTGCGCTTCCACGTCCGAACTGCTGACCTGGATGACCAGCCGGTGCGGCCGCTTGCCCTGCGCGCCGGTCACCGTCGCCCCGGGCAGGCAGACCAGCGCGGCAAGCCGGGCCATGAACCCGCGCCGTGAAAACCGGGCAACGGAAACGCTAGACCCCAATGTACAACCAGCCTTGAACGCGTTTTCGAGCGATGTCGGCGACGATGGAATCCACCCGGAGTACCTCGGGCAGCAGGTCCACGCGCTGGTGCTTTTCGCGCTCGAATCGGTCGATGGTGTTCTGGCAGGTAACGAACTGTATGTTCGAGTAGGTTCGCTCCAGTTCCCGGATCTCGTCGGCGAGCGTGGTCACCGAGCGGCGGAACATGTCCAGACCCTTGCCGTTGGCGACCACGTGTACGCGCACCCGCCGGCGCGAATCGGCGAAGTCGCTAAGGATGTAGCGCGCGCTTGTCAGCGCCTCGCGCATGACGTCAGGATCGTTGCTGCCCACGTGCAGCAACACCCGCGTCATGGTGCCGTCGCCGACGCGCGCGGCCAGTCCCGTTAGTGCCGCGCCGTCACGCGCGAGCCCGGTCGCGAAATAGCCGACCAGGAGGCCGACCAGCAGCGCCGCGGCCACGGCGAGACGCGTGCGGGGCGGCCGTCGTTCCCTCAGCGGCATTCCCGCTGGGGCAACGGCGTAGGCTTCGCGGACGACCTGCTTGAGCTCCTGGAGACGCGCCACGTCGTCGGCCAGGGTCGCATCGTCCCGCATGCGACGTTCGAAGGCTCGGCGCTCCAGGGCGTCGAGCTCGCCGTCGACGTAGGCCTGAAGCTCGCCGTCGAACTCCTCGCCTTTGTCGTCGTTCATCGAATCACCTCCTTATTCGGCAGCTCGCCGTAAACGTTTCCGTTCTACTTGACCCTGCGCAGCCGTGCGCCGGGGCCTTCAGCCAGGCGCGTGCGCAGCGTGGCGCGCGCCCGGTTGAGCCGACTCATGACCGTGCCGACGGGCACTGCCAGTACCTTCGCGCATTCGGCGTAGGACAGTTCTTCCAGGTCCACCAGGGTAACGACCTGCCGCTGGGCCGAAGGCAGGCTCGCTATCGCGTGCCGCACGATTTCGCTGCGCTGGTTGGCGATGGCGACGGTTTCCGGGCCGCCGTCGCCGGCGATGGTGAAGGCGCCGACCTCGCGGGAGCGGTCGAACGTCTCGGACGCCACCGGACGTTCGCGCCGGGCGCTGGACTTGAGGTGGTCGAGGTAGACACGGTGCATGATCCGGATCATCCAGGTATCCACCCGGTCCGCGTCGCGCAGTGACGCGGCGGCGCGTATCGCCCGGCTCCAGGTTTCCTGGACGAGATCGTCGGCGAGCACCGGGTCGCCGCTCCACGCCCATGCCAGGCGCACGAGACGGGCCCGGTGGCCCTTCAACCAGCGGTCGAGTTCTCGCCGACTCTTCCAGCGCGAAAGCGGAAACAGCCGCCGCCCCGCGCCGGCGCCGACATCGGCGCCGGGCATGGATGGCGCCCCTCAGGGCTTGATGTACATATATCCCTGGGCCTGCAGGTGGGCCAGTTCGGCCACGCCGCTCGGCACGATGTCGCCGTCCTCGACCAGGTGCAGGTGCTTTTGCACGTCGACCCCGCGGCCGACGACCGTGTTGTTGCACACCTGGAATTTCACGCCCTGGTTGCGCAGTCCGTCGATGGTGGCCGACATGGTCTGGTCGGCATTGCCGTGCTTGAACTTGGGCAGCTCCGCCAGGGAGTCGGGCGTGACCAGCAGCGACAGGCCGTTGCCGTGCAGCACCACTTTCAGGTCCAGGTTCTCCTTGCCGACCGCGTTGATGTGATTCTGAATGTTGCGCAGGGCCCCGGTTTGCGCCTTGGGGTCGTCATAGTTGATGTGATAGACGACTTTCTGCTTGGTGTAGCCCTCGGCCTGAACCTGGGCGGCGACGAAAAACATGGCCAGTGCGGCCGCTGCGAGGGCGATCCCCCGGACTAGTGTCGTTTTCATTCCTCTTCGGGCTCCTGTGATCCAGTGTTGTATCGAGTCATGGTCCGCGCGAGCGCCGCACCCCGAACCGGGGCGAGGGACGATCGACCGGAATGTATGAGACGAGCGCCGTGACCGGATTATTCCATTTTTTCGACAGCGGGCGCGGCATGATTTCTTCATGCACCGGACAGGGGACCTCCCCAAGGATCGCGCCGCCGGTCGATGCGGCGACGATGCGCTTTACGCCCACCTTGCGCATTCCCT
>JAUIEZ010000141.1 GCA_030429665.1 Gammaproteobacteria bacterium
CGTTGTTAGATCTGTCGACACACATGCCGTACTTCCCGGACATGAGTGGAATCTCGAACCAGTTTGTCAATCTGTCGCCTGAAGATCTGAACCCCTGCGATTCGGACCCGATGTCCTATGACTTGCCCGGCGTGCTGCAGAATGGAATAGACGTTGCTTGCAATGCGACGAGCACACTGACCGACCTCTCGGCTGACGACCTCGATACGTTTGTCGAGTACGCGCCCAAGGTAAACCTGGTCCATAGCAGGTTGTCGAAACTCAATGATGAAACGCTGGTTGAGGCTCGTAACACCGCGAAGGACGTTATTGATACTTTAGAGTCAATTCACGACACGGCAACAGATGTGAAATACGACTTGGCCGACGCTCATGAGGGCCTATCGGGTATCAGAGGAGCGCTTGAAACGTTCCTTGAAGATACTATTCCGACGTTCTATAAAGGCTTGACAGGCTGGTTCTGACGGCAACGGTGCTTAATATCCAGTGCTCGAATGATCATCAGGAGTAAAAACATGAAACAGTCGAATCGGAATCGCTTTTTCCATATTGGCCGTCTATGTTATGGAATCGTGCTCTCAATCGTTATCGCGGTCGCTACACCATCCGGTATCGGTCCGGCGGCGGCACAAGATGCCTGTGATGAAGACGATGTATGCAAACAACTCACAGAATTGAACGAAAAACTAAAGTCCATAAGAGAAACGACCAAGGAGATTGGCACGCTGAAAGCGGATGTAGACAAATTCGTATCGATGAGCATTTGCATGCCTTCCACGCTGGCCGCGAAACTCGGCGGCCAAGGTTCGTTGACTTTAGCAACCGACGGCGAAGGCGGAGTAGGCGCGGTTGTGCTCGGCAATGGCATACAAGGCCATCTAGAAGCAGAGACTACATTCGGTTTTTCTGCGCAGCTTGTTGGAAAGGCCAGCCTTCTTTCCTTTCCATGTATAGATTTGGATGAAGCAGTTGGGGATCAGATCATTGAAACGGATTCATGGGATCTTGATTATTCCCCGGACCCAGACGACGACGAAGATTCGGGTGACGAGGACCAATGCCCGGATTGCGCGTGGGAACGTACCTCCCAGAATCTGGATGCAGATCTCGTGCGCGATATGGCACGATTTTTTTCTGATATTCCGGCGGTTGACGTGGTCAATGCCCTCGTAGGCAGTATTCTGAATGCCGGATCCGCTCTCGAATCCAGCATCGGGTTGGGGGATGACGACGCCACTCAAGAAGCGCTGCTCAACCTGCTTAGCGGGCGCGCGGTCAAGACAGTGTACGACGACGTTTCCGAATTGTCTCTGGAAGGTACGTCTGGAATTGCGGAGACGGCTTTTGCAGCGTACGGTCGAATCCGGGAGCACACTGCGGCGCTGCCTGTAGGCGATGTGCTTATGGACACAATTGATGCCATCGACGCTATTTCCGTACCCGGCACTGGCCAGACAATCCTCGAATCGATTGCAGATCCTTGCGGCATGTTCCTCGACTATTCCTGGTGCGAGGATGCGAAAGAGGTTGCCGACAAGATGTACGAGGTCATTGCCCGGATCAGTAAACCGAATTGGCTAGGCCGCTTCGAGGAAATTGGTCCACTGTCTCTCACAACCGAAAATCAGGCCAGAATGGTCGTGAATCAACTCGATGCAGTGACGGACAAAGCTGATTTCGTTGATCGCGTAATAGAAACACATCTTCCCCCGTTGTCGGGAAGGATTGCGCAGTGGCCGAGCGAGCTGAGTTCCAGGGTCGGTACAGTTGCCAACAAACTGAGGAACGGTCTCGACGAAGTTAGAGAGTGGGTATGTAATGACAGGGAGGCAGATTTCAGTGTGGGTATATGTTCGGGAACTGTGAAGGTCAATGTCTGTTCATCCGATCCTATTGATGTCGACGGCTGTTGGTAAATCCTGTCGTGGCATGGGATGGATCGTGCGAGTCCAACGATCATACCGGTTTCTGCCCGGCGAATGTGTCGGGATGCATAATGATTCCGATGTTTTATCCGCGATCCCGGCAACATTGTCATGTAGAGGTCGAGGATGTGGAGTGTCGGTGCTCGCGTCGCTATCGTGGATGAACGACGATTAGCGTACCGCGAACGCATCCGGACACCTCGCATGGCAAATTGTCGCGTTTGGCCGTAGCCAACGAGCCGGCGTGGTCTTGGTTAACAACCTGGCCACGCCGGCGTATGTTGGAAACTACGTTTCCTTTCCCGCCAGGAACAACCACGTCTCCACCACCGTGTCCGGATTCAGCGAGACGCTCTCGATGCCCTGCTCCATGAGCCAACGGGCGAGGTCGGGGTGGTCGGAGGGGCCCTGGCCGCAAATGCCGACGTATTTTCCCGCCTTTCGGCAGGCCGAGATGGCGCGTTCGAGAAGTACCTTGACGGCCGGGTCGCGTTCGTCGAACAGGTGGGAGATGACGCCGGAGTCGCGGTCGAGGCCCAGGGTAAGCTGGGTGAGGTCGTTGGAGCCGATGGAAAAACCGTCGAAGTGCTCGAGAAAGGCGTCGGCCAGCAGGGCATTCGACGGGATTTCACACATCATGATGACTTTCGGGCCGTTCTCGCCGCGTGCCAGGCCGTTTTCCGCCAGCAGGCCGGTCACCTGGCGGGCTTCTTCCACGGTGCGTACGAACGGCACCATGATCCACACGTTGTCCAGCCCCATGTCGTTGCGCACGATTTTCAACGCCTGGCATTCCAGTTCGAAGCATTCGCGAAAATCGGGGTCGATGTAGCGCGAGGCGCCTCGAAACCCGAGCATGGGATTCTCCTCGTCGGGTTCGAACTCGGGGCCGCCGATCATGTTGGCGTACTCGTTCGACTTGAAGTCCGACAGACGAATGATCACCGGCTGCGGGGAGAAGGCGGCCGCCAGGGTGGCAATGCCCTCGGCCAGCTTGTCGACGTAGAATCGCACCGGGTCGGCGTAGCCCGTGGAGGCCTGGTCGATGCGCTCTCTCACCGCCTCCGGCATGTCCGCATAGTGCAGCGCCGCCTTGGGATGCACGCCGATGGTGTTGTTGATGATGAATTCGAGCCGCGCCAGGCCCACGCCGGCATTGGGCAGTCGGGCGAAGTCGAAGGCGCGTTCGGGATTGCCCACGTTCATCATGATCTTGAACGGCAGCTTCGGCATGTCGTCGAGCGCCACGCGCCTGAGCTCGAAGTCGAGGTTTCCCGCGTAGACGTAGCCGGTGTCGCCCTCGGCGCATGATACGGTCACCTCGGCGCCGTCGGTGACGGTCCCGGTGGCATTGCCGCATCCGACCACCGCGGGCACGCCCAGCTCGCGGGCGATGATGGCGGCGTGGCAGGTGCGCCCGCCGCGGTTGGTGACGATGGCGCTGGCGCGCTTCATCACCGGCTCCCAGTCCGGGTCGGTCATGTCGGTGACCAGCACGTCGCCCGGCTCGACCTTCGCCAGGTGTTCGATGTCCGGCACGATGCGCACCTTGCCGGCGCCGATGCGCTGACCGATGGCGCGGCCCTCCGCCAGCACCTCGCCGCGGTCCTTCAATTCGAAGCGCTCCAGCACCTGGCCGTTGCCGCGGCTTTGCACGGTTTCCGGCCGTGCCTGGAGAATGAACAGCTCGCCGGTCTCGCCGTCCTTGCCCCACTCGATGTCCATGGGACGGCCGTAGTGGGATTCGATGATGACGGCCATTCGCGCCAGGGCGGTGACGTCGTCGTCGCAAAGGGATAACCGACGGCGCTCGTCGTCGCTGGTATCCACCACGGTGACGGGGTGTTCGCCGTCCTCGGCGTAGACCATCTTGATCAGTTTCGAGCCCAGGGTGCGCTTCAGGATGGCGGGCCGGTTTGCCGCGAGCGCCGGCTTGTAGACGTAGAATTCGTCGGGATTGACCGAGCCCTGCACCACGCACTCGCCGAGCCCGAACGAGGAAGTGATGAAAACCGCCTTGTCGAATCCCGACTCGGTGTCCAGCGTGAACATCACGCCGCTGGCGCCGATGTCGCTGCGAACCATGAGCTGTACGCCGGCGGACAGCGCCACCTCGGCGTGGGAGAAGCCCTGGTGGACACGGTAGGAGATCGCGCGGTCGTTGAACAGCGAGGCGAACACCCGTTTCACCGCGACGAGGACGTCGTCGATGCCGCGCACGTTGAGGAAGGTTTCCTGCTGTCCGGCGAAGGATGCCTCCGGCAGGTCCTCGGCGGTGGCCGAGGAGCGTACCGCGACGGCCGGTTCGCCCGCGCCGCCACCGAGCGCCGCGTAGGCGGCGCGAAGGTCGCTTTCCAGGTCCTCGGGCAGGGGCGTTTCCTCGACCCACTGCCGGATCTCGCGGCCGGCGGCGGTGAGCGCGGCGACGTCGTCGACATCCAGCGCGTCGAGAATCCCGTTGATGCGCTTGTCCAGCGCCTGGTGGGAGACAAAGCGCCTGAACGCGTCGGCGGTGGTGGCGAAGCCGTCCGGCACGTTGATGCCGGCGGATTTCAGCGAGCCGATCATTTCGCCCAGCGAGGCGTTCTTTCCGCCCACCCGGGGCACGTCGTCCATGCCGAGTTCGGCAAACCAGACCAGGTTTTCGTTCATGGATACTGAATTTCCGTTGAATGATGAAAGCGTGCCGGCCCCCGGGGCTGGTAAAATACCGGCCCCGCCGCGGTCCGCCAATGGCGGTCGCCCTTCAATCCGACATGTTGATCTCGCGATGCCCAGCCGACCCGTTTTCGTCGTGTCCGACCGGACCGGCATAACCGCTGAAATGATGAGTCACAGCCTGCTGACGCAGTTCCCTAACGTGAAGTTCGACGTGACCACGCTGCCTTTCGTCGACACGGATGATAAGGTCAGCGACGTGATTTCACAAATCAACGAGACGGGCCGTGAGACCGGCATGCGGCCGCTGGTGTTCACCACGTTCATCGACGACGCCCATCGCGGGCGACTGCACGAGTGCGAGGGCATCCTGTTCGACCTGTTCGGCACCTTTCTCGACCCGCTCGAGCAGGAGCTGGACGAACGCTCCTCACACAGCATCGGCGTCTCCCACGGCATCGTCGATCCGGCCCGCTACACCGCCCGCATCGGCGCGGTGAACTACGCCATGCATTGCGACGACGGCCTCAACGTGCGCGACTACAACAAGGCGCACGTGATCCTGGTGGGCGTGTCGCGCGCCGGAAAATCGCCGGTGAGCCTGTACCTCGCCATGCAGTTCGGTGTCTACTGCGCCAACTATCCCCTCACCGACAGCGACCTGGAGCGAAGCGAGCTGCCCGCGGCCCTGAAACGTTACCGGGAACGCCTGTTCGGCCTGACCATCCGTCCCGAGCGCCTGGCGCAGATACGCCAGGAGCGCCGCAACCACAGCGCCTACGCCAGCATGCAGCAGTGCCGTTGGGAAGTAGCCCAGGGGGAAAGCATTTTCATGAGCAACCACGTGCCGACCGCGGACACGACCTCGCTGTCCATCGAGGAGATCGCCACCCGCGTCATGCAGCAGATGCGCCTGAAGCGGGACATGTACTGATGAACGCGACCCGCCCCGCCGTCGGTTTCGTGAGCCTGGGCTGCCCCAAGGCGCTGGTCGACTCCGAGCGCATCCTCACGCGCCTGCGGGCCGAGGGATACGAGGTAAGCGGCAGCTACACCGATTCCGACGTGGTGGTGATCAACACCTGCGGCTTCATCGAGTCCGCGGTCGAGGAGTCCCTGGACGCCATCGGCGAAGCCATGGCCGAGAACGGCCGGGTGGTGGTGACGGGCTGCCTCGGCGCGCGCGCCGGGTTGGTCCGCGAGCGCTTCCCGGACCTTCTGTCCGTTTCCGGACCGCAAGCGTTCGATACCGTGATGGACGCCATACACGATGCCGCGCCGCCGCCGGCCGACCCCTTCACGAGCCTGATTCCGCCGGGCGGCATCAAGCTGACGCCGCGCCACTACGCGTACCTGAAGATCGCCGAGGGCTGCAATCACAAGTGCAGCTTCTGCATCATCCCGACGATGCGCGGCAAACTCGTCAGCCGCCCGCTCGACGCCGTCTTGCGTGAGGCCGAAAAGCTGGTCGGCGCGGGCGTGCGCGAGCTGCTGGTCATTTCCCAGGACACCAGCGCCTACGGCGTCGATCTTCGCTACCAACCGGTCGAGTACGGCGGGAGGACGGTGGCAACGCGCCTGGACGACCTGGCGCGGGCGTTGGGGCGGTTGGGCGCGTGGGTTCGATTTCACTACGTCTATCCCTATCCCCACGTCGACGAGTTGATCCCGCTGATGGCCGACGGCGGCGTGCTGCCGTACCTGGACACCCCGTTGCAGCACGCCGAGCCGCGCATTCTCAAGGCGATGCGCCGACCGGCCAACGCGGAGAACACGCTGAACCGCATTCGCCGCTGGCGGGAGATCTGTCCCGAGATCGCCATCCGCAGCAGCTTCATCGTCGGTTTTCCCGGCGAAACCGAGGCAGATTTCCAGGTGCTGCTGGATTTCCTCGCCGAGGCGCGGCTGGATCGCGTCGGTTGCTTCGAGTACTCGCCGGTGGAGGGCGCCGCCGCCAACGCGTTGCCGGGCGAGGTGCCCGAGTCCGTGCGCGCGGAGCGACACGAGCGGTTCATGGCGCTGCAGGCGGAAATTTCAGCATCGCGGCTGCGCGAACGCGTCGGCCGGGAGGAAACCGTGCTGGTCGACGAAGTGGTGGAAACCGATACCATCGTGGCGCGAAGCTACGCCGATGCGCCGGAGATCGACGGGCGGGTGTATCTCGATTACGTGGACGGCGTGCGGCCGGGGGATTTCATCGACGTCACCATCGTCGATTCGGACGATCACGACCTCGTCGCGAGGCACCGGTCGGAATGAGCGGGATTCGACGGCTCGCTACGGCATGAAGCGTTCGACGGCCGGGTCCAGGGTCACCGGCGCGCGACGACGACTTTCGAACAACTGGTAGACGACCGCTACGTGGGCGCGCGGCACGATCGCCTCAGGTACCCGGGCGCGGGCGCGCTGCTTGCGCCTGGAACGCCTTTTCGAATGCTTGTTGACGCCGAATGTCTTGGCTTTCCTGGTCATCTCTGGTACGTCACCTCGCCCGGCTCCCTGAATCCGCATGATGCCCCGCAGGGTCGCGGCAGGTTTCCTGTTTGCGATCATTCTATACACCACGCGCGCCGCGGCGAACGCCGGGGCGCCAAAAACCACGAAATTGCCACATGTTCGCGGACATTCGCCGGCGGGCTTGGTCGGCACCGCGAATCCGATATAATCCGCGCCCCGCCTGTCGATTCATCACGCAACGAGGCCATGTCCCAGCTCGCCGACGCCATCAACGCCCGCCGCACGTTCGCCATCATTTCCCACCCGGACGCCGGCAAGACCACGCTCACCGAGCGGCTGCTGCAATACGGCGGCGCGATACAGCTTGCCGGCACGGTGAAGGCGCGCAAGAGCGGGCGCTACGCCACGTCCGACTGGATGGAGCTGGAGAAGGAGCGAGGCATTTCGGTTACCTCGTCGGTGATGCAGTTCCCCTACAAGGGCCGCGTGTTCAACCTGCTGGACACGCCGGGGCACGCCGATTTTTCCGAGGATACCTACCGCACGCTGACCGCCGTCGACTCGGCGCTGATGGTCATCGACGTGGCGAAGGGCGTGGAGGAGCGCACCATCAAGCTCATGGAGGTGTGCCGCCTGCGCGACACGCCCATCATGACTTTCATCAACAAGCTCGACCGCGAGGGGCGCGACCCGGTGGAACTGCTGGACGAAGTCGAGCAGGTGCTCGGCATCCAGTGCGCGCCGATGACCTGGCCGGTGGGCATGGGCAAGGCGTTTCGCGGCATCTACCGATTGTTCGACGATACCGTCGTGCTGTACGCGGAACGCAACCGCGAATTCGACGCCGACCGGGTTATCGCCGGACTGGATCACGCGGATCTCGAACGCGTCATCGGCGAGTCCGACGCGGCCGCGTTGCGCGAGGAGATCGAACTGGTGCGCGGTGCCAGTCACGCTTTCGAACCCGCCGCGTACCTGCGAGGCGAGCAGACGCCGGTCTACTTCGGTTCGGCGCTCAACCGCCTCGGTACCGACGAGTTGATGGACGGGTTTGCCACCTATGCGCCCGCGCCGCTGTCACGGGCCGCCGAGACGCGCGTGGTGGATGCGACCGAGAATGCCTGCACCGGGCTGGTATTCAAGATCCAGGCCAACATGGATCCCGCGCACCATGACCGCATCGCCTTCATGCGCATCATCTCGGGGCGCTTCACCAAGGGCATGAAGCTGCACCACGTGCGCGCCGGGCGCGCCATCACCGTTCATAACGCCATCCAGTTCATGGCCTCGCGTCGGGAAAGCGCGGAAGATGCCTATGCCGGCGATATCCTCGGCCTTCACAATCACGGTACGATCCAGATCGGCGACACGTTTACCGAGGGCGAGAACCTCAAGTTCGTCGGCGTACCGAGTTTCGCGCCGGAACTGTTTCGCCGCGTGCGATTGCGCGACCCGCTGCGCGCCAAGGCGCTGCACAAGGGCCTGGTGCAGCTCAGCGAGGAGGGCGCGACGCAGGTGTTCAAGCCGCGCATCGGCAACGAACTGGTGCTCGGTGCGGTCGGGATCCTGCAGTTCGACGTGGTGGCGCATCGCTTGCGTCACGAGTACGGCGTGGATTGCGCGTTCGAGGGCGTCCAGGTGGCGACCGCTCGCTGGGTATGCAGCGACAATGCCGCCAAGCTCGAGGAATTCGAGAGGCGAAACGAGGTGAACCTGGCGGTCGACGGCTCGGGTGCATTGACCTACCTCGCGCCCAACCTGGCGAACCTGCGCCTGACCCAGGAACGCTGGCCCGACGTGCGGTTCAACGCCACGCGCGAACTGTAGAACCCCTGGGACACGTTGCGCGCCATCAACCGGCGAAACGCGATCCTGCCGGTTGTCAGCCGTGGCGAGGCCGCGTGACCACGAGATTTCACCTACAGCGATTTCTCGTCGTAGCTTTTCTGTAAGTCGCTGAAAAATATAAAGATATAATATTAAAATTTGATTAAATAATAATTAAATTGACCCATTGCACGGGCCACGTTAAACTTCTGCAAAACTTATGGCAAATTCGTGCGCGTACCACCATAATACGCCCGCGAAACTTCACCAACGGTCTGGGGAATCCTGTGTCCTGGGGGATCGGATTGCCCGTCCCAGCACCGCCACGAAGGCTACAACATGCTCATCATCCGACAACTGGGTCGGCGCGTCGTCCGTGCGCTGGCCCTGCCGATTGCCGCGGCGATCGGCATCATCGCGTACATGCCGTCACAGACGGCGGCGCTGGAGAAAACCGATCTCGGTTGCCTGGCTCTGAATATCTACCACGAGGCCCGCGGCGAATCCCGCCAGGGCCAGATCGCCGTGGCCGCGGTGACGCTCAACCGTGTTCGCGACACGCGATTTCCCGACTCGGTCTGCGCCGTGGTCTGGCAACCGCGCCAGTTCAGCTGGACGCATACCCTGCGCAGCTATTTTCCCACCGACATGAAGGCCTGGAAGCGTTCCATGAAGGTCGCCGAAGTCGCGCTCGAGAGGGAAGTGGTGGCCGAATACGACAATCTGCTCTACTATCACAGCAAGCAGGTTCGGCCGTTTTGGAGTCACGAAAAGCGCTTCGTCGCCCGGGTCGGCAGCCACCTGTTCTACTCGAGTTGACCTAAGTCAACGCGTGGCGCCTGCGGCTCTCGCTATTCTCTTCCATTACCAGATCACTTAGCCGATTTTCGGAGGTCTTTGCATGAATTCTTCTGTCTCGAAGCTCCTGGGCGCAAGCCTGTTCGTCATGGCCGCCGCGCCGCTTGGCGCCGTGGCGGACGGCGCGGCGGACTACAAGACCGCGTGCTTCGCCTGTCACGATACCGGCGTGGCCGGCGCGCCGAAACTGGGAGACACCGAGAACTGGGCGCCGCGCATAGAACAGGGCGTGGATACCCTTTACAAGCATGCCATCGAGGGCTACCAGGGCAAGGCGGGCTACATGCCGCCCAAGGGTGGATCCACGCTGAGCGACGAGGCGATAAAGGGCGTTGTCGACTACATGGTGGCGCAGTCTCAATGAGCGACTGCGAGGTCGCCGTGAAAAAGGCCGGGCGCTGCCCGGCCTTTTTCGTGGTGCCGCGTGAACGTATGATTACCCGTCCATGACCTTGCCGATACATTCCACCTGCGAATCGTGAGCGAACGCCGCGCACGGTATGCCCCCAGTCCAACCGGCCCGCTGCACCTGGGCAACCTGCAGACAGCGCTCGCTTCGTGGCTGCAGGCGCGCATCGCGGGGGCCTCGTTTTATCTGCGGATCGAGGATCTCGATCGGGCCCGGTGCCGCGACGAGTACACGGCGCGCATGGTCGACGACCTGCAATGGCTCGGCCTGGACTGGGACGTGGGGCCGGGTCGCGGTGCGCCGCGGGACTATCGCCAGGGCGCCCGCGACGCGTTGTACCACGACGCCCTGGCCCGTCTCGCCGCGCGGGGCGATCTGTTCCCCTGCGCCTGCAGCCGTCGCGATCTCGCCGACCTCGCCAGCGCGCCCCACGGGCCCCTGGGCGCGGTGTATCCCGGTACCTGCCGCGACCGCGAACTGCCGCCGCTTGCTTCGTTCGCGCGCAGCGTCGACGACGCGATCCGTTTCCGGTGCGGCCAAAGCGTGCGAGCGTTTCGAGACCGAATCCATGGCGACGTGTGCTGCGACATGGCCCGCGAGGTCGGCGACTTCGTCGTCTATCGACGCGACGGCGTCATTGCCTATCACCTCGCGGTCGTCGTCGACGATATCGACATGGGCATTACCGACGTGCTGCGCGGCGAGGACTTGTTGTGGTCGGTATTTCCCCAGATCGAACTGTACGAGGCCTTCGACTGTCCGCTGCCGACCTACTGGCACGTGCCGCTGAAGTGCGACGAATTCGGTGAACGCATGTCGAAGCGCCGCGGCGGGACCGGGCTCGACCGGCTAAGGGCTATCGGCCGCTCGCGCGAGAACGTCCTCGGAATGCTGGCATTCGGTCTCGGCCTCGTCGATCGCGATTCGCCGGTTTCGCTCGACGAATTGCTGGCTGAACTGGACGAGGACGTTTTCGTCGATCGCATTCGCCGACGCGCGGCGCGCGGGCGGGACGGGGTGCTCGAGGCCAACTGACGCCCGCGGCCCCTGGAGGCGCCGCGCGGCAACCGGGTCAGGACGCGTAGAACGCCTGCAGCACCCGGTGCAGGTAGTAGGCGTCGCGCACCCCGGCGGTCTCACGGACTGAATGCATGGCCCACTGGGGTATGCCGACGTCGACGACCGCGATCCCCGTCTCGGCGGCGCTGATCGGGCCGATGGTACTGCCGCAGGCCATGTCGTTGCGCATCGCCATCGCCTGGACCGGCACGCCCGTCTCGATGCACAGGTTGCGAAACAGGGCGGCGGTTTCGCTGCTGGTGGCGTAGCGTTGGTTGGCGTTGAACTTGATGACCGGTCCGCCGCCGATCACCGGCTGGTGATTGGCGTCGTGCTTGTCGGCGTAGTTGGGGTGCACTGCGTGAGCGTTGTCCGCCGAAATCATCAGCGAGCGCTGCACGGCGCGTCGCCGGGTATCCGGGTCGCGATGGATGCGCGCGATCACGTCGGCGAGAAAAGGGCTTTGCGCGCCGCTCGCCGAGCTGCTGCCGACTTCCTCGTGATCGTGACAGACGAGCATGCTGGTCGCGGCGCCGGGGTTTGCGACCTCCAGGGACTTCAGCCCCGTGTAGCAACTCAGCAGGTTGTCGAGGCGCGCGGAGCTGATGAACTCGTCGGCGAGCCCGGTGATGGCCGGCGCCTGGCAATCGTACAGGCACAGGTCGAAGTCCAGCAGCAGGTCGATGTCGAGCTTGCCGTATTCTTCCTCGATCTGCTCGAGCAGGGCGTCGCGGAAGGTGAACTCCTCGTCCTCCACCGACAGCCCGAGCACCG
>JAUIEZ010000142.1 GCA_030429665.1 Gammaproteobacteria bacterium
ATGGGTCAAGCCGCCGAACATCACGTGGGACGTGGCATCGATCTGCCCGCGCAGGGCGTCGTTGATCGCCGGATGGTTGTAGCCGTGAATGGCCGACCACCAGGACGACATGCCGTCGATCAGTTCGGTGCCGTCGGTGAGCGTGATGGTCACGCCGCGCGCCGAGGCCACCGGCAACGGCGGCGGCGACGCCGGTACCGAGGTATACGGGTGCCAGGTGTGGCGTCGTTCGAAATCCAGCCACTCGTCCGTAAACCGGTTCATGTCCGGACCGCTCACTGGATCTCCAGGCGATCGCCGTTCTGGGACAACCATTGCTTGCGGTCGGCAGCGCGTTTCTTCGCCAGCAGCATATCCATCGTTCGCACGGTGTCGTCGAGGTCGTCGACCTTCAATCGCACCAGGCGCCGTGTCTCCGGGGCCATGGTGGTCTCGCGCAGCTGCAGCGGGTTCATCTCGCCGAGGCCCTTGAAGCGCTGCACGTTCACCTTGCCGCGAATCCCTTCGGCGGCGATCATGTCCAGGCGCCCCTTTTTCTCGTCCTCGTCCAGCGCGTAGAAGGTTTGCTTGCCGACATCGATACGGTACAGCGGCGGCATGGCAATGCACACGCGGCCGGCTTCCACGAGCGGGCGAAAATGGCGCAGGAACAACGCGCACAGGAGCGTGGCGATGTGAGCGCCGTCGGAATCGGCGTCGGCAAGCACGCAAACCTTGCCATAACGCAGGCGTGAGAAGTCCGAGGAGCCCGGGTCCACGCCCAGCGCGACGGCGATGTCGTGGACCTCCTGGGAACCGAGTACCTCGGCCGGGTCCACCTCCCAGGTGTTCAGGATCTTGCCGCGCAGGGGCATGATGGCCTGGTAGTCCTTGTCGCGCGCCTGCTTGGCGCTGCCGCCAGCGGAATCCCCCTCCACCAGGAACAGTTCGGTACGGTCGAGATCGCCGCTGGTGCAGTCGGCCAGCTTTCCCGGCAACGCGGGTCCCGAGGCGACCTTCTTGCGCTTGACCTGTCGGCCGGCGCGCATGCGCCGCTGGGCGTGATCGAGCGCGATGCGGGCGATGCGCTCGGCATCCTCCACGTGCTGGTTGAGCCACAGGCTGAAGGCATCCTTGACCACGCCCGAGACGAACGCGGCGGTTTCCCGCGATGACAGCCTCTCCTTGGTCTGGCCGCTGAACTGCGGATCCTTGAGTCGCACCGAGAGCAGGTAGGCGCAGCGGTGCCAGACGTCTTCCGGCGTAATCCTGACGCCCTTCGGCGTCAGGTCGCGGAACTCGCAGAATTCGCGCACCGCCTCGGTCAATCCGCTGCGAAAACCGCTGACGTGGGTGCCGCCCTGGGGCGTGGGGATCAGGTTCACGTAGCTCTCGCCGAATACCTCGTCGTCCTCCCCGAGCCAGGTCACCACCCAGTCGGCCTCCTCGTCGTTGCCCTTGACCCGGCCGGAGAACGGCGGATCGGGAAGGCGTTCGGCATCGGCCAGCGCCGAAACCAGGTAGTCGGTCATGCCGTCGGCGAAGCACCAGGTTTCGTCGTTCCCGGGTTCGGCCTCGTCACGGAACACGATGGTGAGCCCGGAGCAGAGCACTGCCTTGGCGCGAAGCAGCCGCTTGAGCCGGGAGACCGAGAATTTCACCGAATCGAAGTATTTCGGATCCGGCCAGAAGCGGATGGTGGTTCCGGTATTGCGGGCGCCGACGTTGCCGATCGCGCGCAGCTCGGACTTCTTGCGCCCGCCGGCGAAGCTCATGGCGTACTCCTTGGCGCCGCGACGCACGTTAACCTCGAGGCGCCCGGACAACGCGTTGACCACCGAAACGCCGACACCGTGCAGGCCGCCGGCAAAGGTGTAGTTCTTGTCGGAGAACTTGCCGCCGGCGTGCAGCCGGGTGAGGATGACCTCCACCCCCGACACTTTTTCCTTCTGGTGGCGATCCACCGGCATGCCGCGGCCGTTGTCGCGCACGCTCATGGACCCGTCGTCGTGAATGGTGACGTCGATGCGGTCGCCATAGCCGGCCAGTGCCTCGTCGACGCTGTTGTCGATAACTTCCTGGGCGAGATGATTGGGGCGATCCGTCTGGGTGTACATGCCGGGGCGCTTTCGCACCGGCTCCAGTCCGGTCAGGACTTCAATGGACGAGGAATCGTATTCTCGGGGCATTTCGGCTCGCAAACCGCGTGGATTCGAAGCGCGCCGCGGGTCGCGTCCGCCCGCGGCCGCTGGTCGGGCGGGCCGAATGATACAACAGCCGGCGGCCGTTGGCGCCGCCGGCGCGCGCGCCAGCGATCAGGCCGGATCGAAATCCGCTGTCAGCGCCGCGTGCTGCTCGGCGCCGAGCGTTTCGGCGAAGGCATAGCGCTCATGGTCGACGCCCACGGTGATGGCGGCGCCGCCTCGCGCGCCGGCGGCGGCATCGGCGCCGAGTTCAAAGCGCACGAAGTGAACCGAAGATGTCTTCGATTCCGTGTCGCGTTCGAGATCCTCGTCGGCTATCGCATAGACCTTGTCGAAGCCCTCGACCTGCACCCAGACGCGGTCTTCGACGCCGATGAGTTCGGCCAGCGCCTGCTTGCGCTCGTCGACATCGGCATACTCGAGCATCATCGTGGCCTTGAGATTGGTGCCGTCCGGGATCAATGGATTGTAGGCCGCCAGTTCGTCCTCGATGGCCTCGGCCTCGAAGATTCGCTCGACGCGCAGCATCTCCTGCACCTGGTATTGCATGGTGAGGCGATCCTCGAAATAGAGATTCAGGTTCGGTCCGAGGGCGACTCGGCGCGGCTTCTTGTGCTCGATCACGCGGGCGCGGAACTCGTCGCGCACCTCGGCATATTTCTCGAGCGAGTAAAGATCGTTGCGGTTCAGTTTTTCCATTGATGTCACTTGCACCGGGATCACTGCTTGACGTTGATGCACTGACCGAATAGAAAACGGGGCCGTCGGGCCCCGTTTCCGTATGCGGGCGGGGTATTCCCCTTACGCGTCGAGACCGTCGAGGGCCTTCTGGAAGCGGTTGGCGTGGGAACGCTCGGCCTTGGCCAGCGTCTCGAACCAATCGGCGATTTCATCGAAACCTTCGTCACGGGCGGTCTTCGCCATGCCGGGGTACATGTCGGTGTACTCGTGGGTCTCGCCGGCGATGGCGGCCTTGAGATTGTCGGAGGTGCCGCCGATGGGCAGTCCCGTCGCCGGGTCGCCCGACTGCTCGAGATACTCGAGGTGGCCATGGGCGTGGCCGGTTTCCCCTTCCGCGGTGGAACGGAATACCGTCGACACGTCGTTGTACCCTTCCACGTCGGCCTTGGAGGCGAAGTAGAGGTAACGACGGTTGGCCTGGGACTCGCCGGAAAAAGCGTCTTTCAGGTTCTGCTCGGTTTTACTGCCTTTAAGTTCCATGATTCGACTCCATAGTGAAGGTGGTTGTTGCCTGAGAAGTGGGCTACCATCTGCGCCCGCCGCTGCCGGGAGTGGGGGTCACGCCCGCCAGCGATTTAGACTGAGTCTAAGTAATCGAACCTACCCTGTCAACACGCTTCCGGACGCCTGTACATGGCCGCCAAGAAATCCCGCTCAGCCGTTGCCGACTTCGAAAAACAGTTCGCCGAACTGGAGCGAATCGTGGCACGCATGGAAGGTGCCGGGCAGTCTCTCGACGAATCCCTGGCTGACTTCGAGAAAGGCATGGCGCTGTGCCGGACTCTTCGTGAGGCGCTTGCCGAAGCGGAGCAGAAAGTCCGGATTTTGGTCAAGGAGAACAGTTCCGAGCAACTCGAGACACTGCAACCGCCCGCCGCGGACGATGCCGACTAGGATGGCGTTCGCCGGCACCCGACGTTTGTAACGAGCGAGCTGAATGAGCCAGGTACTCGAGCACTGGGCCGCACGCGCCGAGGCGGCGCTGGAGCGATTCCTTCCCTTGGCGGATGGTCCCGCCGCCAGGCTCGAGGAGGCGATGAGATACGCCTGCCTCGGCGGCGGCAAGCGCCTGCGGGCGGCGCTGGTTTATGCCAGCGGCGACATGCTCGGCGCCCCGCTCGACGATCTTGACCGGCCTGCCGCGGCAATCGAGATGATCCACGCCTATTCGCTGGTTCACGACGACCTCCCGGCCATGGACGACGACGACCTGCGCCGCGGCAAGCCGACCTGTCACAAGGTATACGGCGAGGCGGGCGCGATTCTCGCCGGCGACGCGCTGCAGAGCCTGGCATTCGAGATCCTCGCCTCGGCGCCGCCAAGCACCGGCGCCGAAGCCGCGCTGGCGATGGTGCGGACCCTTGCCGAGGCCAGCGGCGCGCGCGGCATGGCCGGCGGACAAGCCCTCGACCTCGAAGCCGTCGGCGCTCGCCTGGACGTGGACGCACTGGCGACGATGCACGGTCTCAAGACCGGCGCGCTGATCCGCGCGGCGGTTCGGTTGGGCGCGCTGTGCGCACATGCCGACGAACCGACCCTGGCGCAACTGGATTCATACGGCCGCAGCCTCGGGTTCGCGTTCCAGATCGTCGATGATATTCTCGATGAAGTCATGGACAGTGACACGCTGGGAAAAACCGGGGGCGTCGACCGCGCCCGGGACAAGCCCACCTATACGACCATGCTGGGTGTCGACGCGGCGCGCGAGACCGTGGACCGACTACATCGTGACGCGCTCGAAAGCCTGGCTGCAATTCGTCATAATACGGCCGTCATGAGCCAGATTGCCGACTTCGTGGCAAATCGTCGCTTCTAGGGACCGGCCCGGCCGGCACCGGGCCGGCAGATACGGTCCGTGGTGGCCGCCACCCGCCCCGAGCGGTAATCCATATGCCTGAACAGAATCACTACCAGCTGCTTCGTCGAATCGAGTCCCCGGCCGACCTGCGCGCCCTCGACGCGGAGGATCTTCCGTCGCTCGCCGCGGAACTGCGTCGCTACCTGGTCGAGACGATCTCCGAAACCGGCGGCCACCTCGCGCCCGGCCTGGGCACGGTAGAGCTTACCGTCGCCCTGCACTACCTGTTCGACACGCCCAAGGATCGTCTTGTCTGGGACATCGGCCACCAGGCGTATCCGCACAAGATACTGACCGGCCGTCGCGACGCGATGGGGTCGATCCGCAAGTACGGCGGCCTGTCCGGCTTTCTCAAGCGCTCCGAAAGCGAGTACGACGTATTCGGCGCCGGCCATTCCAGCACCTCGATCAGTGCCGCGCTCGGCATGGCGGTCGCGGCCGCGCGGCAGGGCGTGGAACGGGACGTGGTGGCGATCATCGGCGACGGCGCCCTGACCGCGGGGATGGCGCTCGAGGCGCTCAACAACGCCGGCGACGTGGACGCCAACCTGCTGGTGATCCTCAACGACAACGAGATGTCGATCTCGCCGAACGTCGGCGCGCTGTCCAACTATCTCGCGCGGATTCTTTCCGGTCGCACCTACACGTCGGTGCGCGAGGGCAGCAAGACCGTGCTCGGCACCCTGCCGCCGGTGAAGAACCTGGCACGGCGCTGGGAGGAGCACCTGAAAGGCATGGTCATGCCCAGCACGCTGTTCGAGGAGCTGGGCTTTTACTACATCGGTCCAATCAACGGCCACGACCTGCCGACCCTGCTGTCGACCCTCGGCAACCTGAAGGCCATGAAGGGACCGCGCTTTCTGCACGTCATCACGCAAAAGGGCAAGGGTTTCGAACCCGCCGAGGGTGACCCGTGCGTCTACCATGGCGTCTCGCCCTTCGATCCGAACACCGGCAAGATCGAGAAGAAGTCGGCGTCCAAGACCTATACCAGCGTATTCGGCGACTGGCTTTGCGACATGGCCGAGCGCGACCAGCGCCTCGTCGGCATTACCCCGGCGATGCGCGAGGGTTCCGGACTGGTGGCGTTCTCCAAGCGTTTTCCCGAACGCTATTTCGATGTCGGCATAGCCGAGCAGCACGCCATGACGTTCGCGGCCGGCCTGGCCTGCGAGGGTCTCAAACCCGTGGTGGCCATCTACTCCACGTTCCTGCAGCGGGCATACGACCAGCTGATTCACGATGTCGCCATACAGGAACTCGACGTCACCCTCGCCATCGATCGCGCCGGCCTCGTCGGCGCCGACGGACCGACCCACGCCGGGGCGTTCGACCACACCTATCTTCGCTGCATCCCGGGCATGGTGGTGATGGCACCGGCCAGCGAGTCCGAGTGCCGTGACATGTTGTACACCGCTTTCGAGCACGCCGGTCCGACGGCGGTGCGCTACCCGCGCGGCAGCGGTCCGGGCATACTGCCGGGCGAGGAAATGAACCTCGTCCCCATCGGCAAGGGCGAGATCGTGAGGCGCGGGACGCAAATCGCCCTGCTGTCGTGGGGCAACTTGTTGGAAGCCGCCCTCTGCGCCGCAGACGAGCTCGACGCGACCGTCGCGAACATGCGGTTCGTCAAACCGATCGACGAGCAGCTGGTGGCGAAGCTGGCGGCGCGCCACGACCTCCTGGTGACGATCGAGGAGAACGTCGTCGCCGGCGGCGCGGGCTCGGCGGTGAACGAGTACCTTGCCGCGGCGGGCATCGCAACGCGCGTGGTCAATCTCGGTCTGCCGGACCGGTTCGTCTCGCATGGTTCCCAGGCCGAGTTGCTGTCCGAGTGCGGGCTCGATCCGGAGGGCATCGTGCGGGCCGTGCGCCGGGTTGAACCGGCGAAACTCGCCCGCATATTGTAATATCGCTTCACGCCCGCCACCGCCTCACCAGGAATCCCATGGCCACGCCCCTCGACGCCAATAACGCCGTAACGCCGCCTATCGAAGACGTACAGGCGCGACCCGACACCCGCAATATCGCCATCAACAAGGTCGGCATCAAGGAGATCCGCCATCCCGTTCGGGTATCGGATCGCAGCGGTCACGAACAGCACACGATCGCCACATTCAGCATGTACGTGGAGTTGCCGCACAACTTCAAGGGCACTCACATGTCGCGGTTCGTGGAAATCCTCAACGGCCATGAACACGAGATCTCGGTGCGGACCTTCCGCCTCATGCTCAACGAGATCAGCGATCGGCTGGATGCGGAAATCGGCCATATCGAGATGACCTTCCCGTTCTTCATGAGCAAGCAGGCGCCGGTGACCGGCGTCCCCAGCCTGATGGACTACCAGGTGGCGTTTCACGGACGCATCGAGAACGGCAAGCCGGACACCGAGATAAAGGTGACGGTGCCGGTCACCAGCCTGTGTCCGTGCTCGAAGAAGATCTCCAAGTACGGAGCCCACAACCAGCGGTCACACGTCACCGTCACGGTCACGCCGAATGCCTTCGTATGGATCGAGGAGTTGATCGAGATGGTCGAGTCCCAGGCCAGCAGCGAGTTGTACGGGCTGCTCAAGCGGCCGGACGAGAAATACGTCACCGAGCACGCCTACGAGAATCCCAAGTTCGTCGAGGACATGGTGCGCGACGTGGCCAGCAGCCTGCTGCAAGACGAACGCATCGAGGCGTTCACCGTCGAGGCGGAAAACTTCGAATCCATTCACAACCATTCCGCCTACGCCTGCATCAGCCGCGACAAGCGCGCGGGGTAGCCCCCCGGCCAACCCCGCGCACGCCTCCCGGGCGCGGGCGTCTAAAACGGCTCCACCCAGGGCCGCAGTTCGATTTCCCAGGTCCACGCGCTGCGGTGCTGCCGACACAGGTCGACGTAGGTTTGCGCGATGGCGTCGGGATCGAGCAACGCGTCGGGCCGTGCCGGATCGTCGGGTCGAGCGTCCGAGCGAATGCCGCCGTCGATGATCACGTGAACGATGTGTATGTTTTTCGGCGCCAGCTCGCGCGCCATGCTTTGCGCCAGGCCGCGCAACGCGAACTTGCCGAGGGCAAACGGCGCCGATTGCGAATACCCCTTGATGCTCGCGGTGGCGCCCGTGAACAGGATGGTGCCGCCTCCCGAGCGCAACATCGAACGCGCCGCCTGCTGGCCGACGTGAAATCCCCCCATACCCGTTACCGCGACCGAGCGCGCGACTGCTTGAGGGTCGAGCTCCGCCAGGGGACCGCGAACCCGTGCGCCGGCGTTGAATATGCACACCTTGACCGGCCCGGCGTCCGATTCGGCATCGGCAAACAGCGCCGCGACCGACTGCGCATCGGCCACGTCGCAACCGTAGGCGCGCCCGCCGGTCTCCTCGCACAACGCCGCCAGCCGTTCACTGCGTCGCGCCGCGACGGAAACGATCATGCCTTCCGCGGCGAATCGCCGCGCGAGCGACGAACCGAGTCCCGCGCCGACGCCCACGATCAGGGCGTGCGTCCTGTCCGCCTGGGGACTCATTTGCGCCGAAGCTCCATGCGCTGCCCCGCGCGTTCCATTTCAACGTGGTTGAGGAAACTTGCGCCGAGCAGCGGGACCGGCGGGTGTTCGCCCTCCACCACGCCGGCATCGACGTTGTACAGGGTGATGGAGCCCACCGTGACCTCGTTCAGCGTGACGCCGATGATGCCGACGTAGCCGCCCGCGGTGCTGGCGATGCCGCGCACGCCGTCGGAGAGATCCAGCCCGATATCCCGCGCGGTACGCGAACTGATCGCGATGGTCGTGGCGCCGGTATCGACGAGAAACTGGACCGGGCGGCCGTTGATTCGGCCGTCGGCGTGAAAGAATCCGCGCGAGTCTGCCCAAAGCACGACGCTGCCGCGGCCGTCACCCGACGCCGCCGGGTCGACACCGACCGGGCGGGTCACCGGTCCGGGCTCGAGCCGCTGTTCGCGTCCATCGACCGAGACGAGCGCGTAACCGCTCGTCGCCTCGATCAATCGCACGCCCTCGGGCGTTTCCTCGCCAACCCGCAGCACGCGGCGCTGGCCGTCGACCGACAGGATGACCCGGTCCCGCGTCAGGGCCATGACCTGAAGGGTGTCCACCGCGCCCGCGGGCGCCGCCGCCATGGCCGCCAGGACAGCCAGCCGCGATAGAATCATTCTCACTTGCCGACTCATGCCGCGCCCGTTTTCGCCCGCATGGGCGGTTACCACGATTGACGACAAGTATAGCTTCCCACCATGCGCATAGGAATTGACCTTGGCGGCACCAAGACCGCCGGCATACTCATGGCACCCGACGGCGCCGTGATCGAGCGCCGGCGCACGCCCACGCCGACGAGCCGTGGCTACGGGGCGATTTGCGAGAACGTGTGCGAGATCGTCCGACAACTCGAGCACGCCGCCGGGCAACCGTGCCGCGTGGGCATTGGAACGCCGGGCGCGCTGTTCGCGCAAACCGGGTTGATGAGAAACTCCAATACGACTTGCCTGAACGGCCGCGCGCTACGCGAAGACCTGTCGAGGATGCTGTCGCGGGACGTGCGCATCGAAAATGACGCCAACTGTTTCGCCCTGTCCGAGGCGGTGGACGGCGCCGCTGCCGGGGCGCGCGTGGTCTTCGGCATCATCATGGGCACGGGCGTGGGCGGCGGCATCGTGATCGACGGCCGCATCCACCGCGGCCGTCACCACGTGGCCGGCGAATGGGGGCACAACGTGCTGGATCCCGACGGACCGCCCTGCTATTGCGGTCGGCGCGGATGCGTGGAGACACTGCTGTCCGGGCCGGCGCTGCACGGCGCCTACGACCCGGGGCTCGCCGCGCGCTGCGAAGACGCCCGCGCCGTGGCCGCCGAGGCACGGGCCGGGGACCGCGACGCCGCCAAGGTGATCGAACGCTTCCTGGACAACTTCGGCCGGGCGGTGGCCACGGTGGTCAACATTCTGGACCCGGACGTAATCGTGATCGGCGGCGGGCTGTCTAACCTGGACGAGTTGTACGAACAGGGTCCGACGCGAATCGCGCGGCACGTGTTCGCTGACGATTTCGACACGCCGGTTCGCCGCAACCGCTTCGGCGACAGTTCCGGGGTACGCGGCGCGGCGTGGCTATGGCCGGGCGGCGGGGGCTGATCGCGCCGCCCACCGTCGACGCGGCTCAACCGTTTCGGGTCAAAGGCGCTCGAAGATCGCCGCGATGCCCTGGCCGCCCCCGATGCACATCGTCACCAGCGCTCGCCGACCGCCGGTTCGCTTGAGCTCGTGGACCGCTTTCACGGTGAGGATGCAGCCCGTGGCGCCGATGGGGTGGCCCAGGGACACGCCGCTGCCGTTCGGGTTGGTGCGGTCCATCGGCAGGTCCAGGTCGCGCGCTACCGCCAACGCCTGGGCGGCGAACGCCTCGTTGACCTCGAACAGGTCGATATCGGCAATCGAGAGCCCGGTCTTCTCCAGCAGCGAGCGCACCGCGGGAACCGGGCCGATGCCCATGTACTTCGGATCCACGCCGGCGAAGCCGTAGCCGACCAGACGCGCCATCGGCGCAAGGCCGCTGGCCTCGGCCGCGCGGCGCTCCATCAGTACCACGGCCGCGGCGGCGTCGTTGATGCCCGAGGCGTTACCCGCCGTCACCGAGCCTTCCTTGTTGAAAACCGGCCGCAACTTGCCCAGCGATTCCACCGTCACGTCCGCGCGAATGTGTTCGTCGGTCTTGAACTCGACGGTTTCGCGCCGTTGCCTGACGGACACCGGCAGGATTTGCTCGTCGAAATATCCCGCCTCGGTCGCACGCGCGGCACGCTGGTGGCTCTCGACGGCCAACGCGTCCTGGTCCTCGCGAGTGATGCCCCACTTCTCGGCGATATTCTCCGCGGTCACACCCATGTGGCATGCATCGAACGGATCGGACAGGGCGCCTACCATGGCATCGACCATCTGCGCGTCGCCCATGCGCTGACCGAAACGGGTCGACGGCGACCAGTACGGCACCCGGCTCATGGACTCCGCGCCGCCGGCAACCGCGCTGGTCACGCTACCCGGTTCGATCAGTTGCGCGGCGGACACGATCGCCTGCAGGCCGCTGCCGCACAACCGGTTGAGCGCAAACGCCGGCGTCTCCTGGGGCAGTCCGCCCCGAATCGCGGCCACGCGCGAGAGATACATGTCCTTCGGCTCGGTATGGATCACGTTGCCAAATACGCAATGTCCGATCTCGTCGGCGGGCAGACCCGATCGCTTCACCGACTCGGCGACCACCGACGCGGCCAGTTCGGTCGGCGGAATATCCTTCAAGCTGCCGCCATAGTCTCCGATAGCGGTTCGAACGCCGCTTAACAGGACAACTTCGTGATTTTCACTCATGACTGACTCCGGACACTGTAGGTGGTAGACCGGGCAGTATAACGAATTCGCTGCGGTGCAGCATGACGGAAGTCAAGGGTGCGCGCGCCGACGTATCGGTGTCACTCCTTTTCAGACGGGGGCGCTCAGTTGGTGCGCGTCACGCCGTCGGCGATCATCGACACGGTATCGCCCGGCACCTCCCCCACCACGGTGACGACGTGATCGTCGATCCGGCGGACGAACGCGGAAACCGCTCCCATGCGGCTGAGTCCCGTGCCGCTTTCGGCCTTGTCCGACTTTTTGACGAAGATCGACACGCTCGACAGGCCGTCGCTGTACACGTGGTGCTCGACCAGTTCATCGGCCATCGGCCCGCGCCGGTTGATGCTATAGGAAAGCATGAAGCCGGGGGGCAGCGACTTCGAGTCCCAGTGCATGGGGGCATCGCTCGCCGGGTCGCCGTCTCCGCCCTTGTCGATGCCGAACGGCGCGCGCAGTTCGAGGAAGCGGGCGCACATTTCGAGAGTGCATATTTCCTGACACTGGTCTGGCTGCCGCCCGCCGACGACGCGAGTCGGGCCGAAGGCTGGCTCCTGGAGAACGCCCCGGATCGCAGCACCAAACCTCAG
>JAUIEZ010000143.1 GCA_030429665.1 Gammaproteobacteria bacterium
TACACGGCGCCCGAGAAGGCCAAGACCCAGGGCATCAACGACTTCATCGTGTTCACCACCGTTTCGTTTACGGCGTTGTCGTCCGGCTGGTTGAATTTCCGCTTCGGATGGGAGACGTTGAACGAGGTGGCGACGCCCGCCGTCGTTGCCGCGCTGGCGGCGAGTTCCTGGCTGATGCTTCGACGGCGGGGCACGCCGGCGCAGCGTCCGGCCTAGGCATCGCGCCGCAAGGGTGACGCCCTCGGGCGGAACCGGTTGGCGACCAACCGAGCGAACGGCAATCGCCGCTACGAGCGGGAACGGGGCGGGCGCAGGCCTGCAGACAGGCGCTCGTCGACGTCGCGCGCCCGGTCCGGTGAGCACGCCAGGCCCGCGGCCGCTGTCGCGGATGCCTCCGGGTTGACCGGTATGGCCGGGTTCGCCGCCTTGCGATCGGGGCGCGTGATGAGGTAGTTGCCGGCGAGCACCAGCACGACGCCGACCAGGGACGTGGCGCTCCACCGATAATCTTCGAGCACGGTGGAGATCACGAGAGCGACAATGGGAAACAACACCGTGGCGTAAGCGGCGCGACCGGGGCCTTCCCGGCCGACCAGCGTCAGGTAGCAGCCGAAAGCCAGCACGGATCCGAATACCGCGAGATAGAACAACGACCCGACATACGCCGCGGTGAACTCGAACGCGAGCGGTGCGTCGGTGATTGCGATGGCGGCGAACAGGAAAATCGCGCCGTAGGTCATGCCCCAGGCATTGGCCTGCACCACCGGAATGCCGCGCCGCTGGTTGTGGGCGGACACGAGGTTACCTACCGAGGCAAGCGCCGTGCCGAGAACGCAAAGCGCGATGCCGGTGCCGGAGAATCGGGAGAGGTCCGGCAGGAAGACCAGCGCGATGCCGAAGATGCCGGTGAGCGCGCCAGCGACCATCAGCGGCGTCACGCGGGTCGAGAGAAACACGGCGCCGCCCACGATGTTCATGATCACGATGGTGGAGAACATCACCGCGACCAGGCCGGTGGTCACCTCGGCGGTAGCGTAGTAGAAGACCGCGTAGTTGCTGCTGAACAGGAACAGTCCCAGGGCCGCCATGCCAAGGTGGGCCCGGGCGTCGAACTTCAGCGGCAGGCGCCGGGTCAGGCACCATGCCATGAGCAGGAGCGCGGCGAGCGCGAACCGGTAGCCGACCGATACCAGCGGTTCCACCACGCCGAGTTGCAACTTGATGGCGTACCACGTCGATCCCCAGATGAGGATCGACGCGATGTACAGGTGCAGAGAACTCACGGGCGGTCGCCGGTGCCCCGGGCCGGGACGTTACTCGACCCAGAAGGGTTTTTCCGCCTCGCGCCGGGCGTCGAACGAGTCGATGCCGAGGTCGCGCAACAGCTCCGGCGGCAGTTGGGCGAGGACGCGGCGCTGTGCGGCGCGCTCGTACCAGGTCTTGAGCGTCGTCAGGGCCGTGAACAGCCACACGCCGGGCGAGCCGGCGGCCGCCGGGGTGGAACGCTGAAAAAGTCCGGTCAGTGCAGTCATGATCTATCTCCCGTAGCAGGTCCTCGTGGTAGGGTCTCGTCGACCGTGTGCTGCATTATCAGGATTTCACTGCTATAGTAACAGATACAGAAAACCGAAATATTAACCATAACAGTTTTGCGAGCCCCCCATGGCCGAATCACGCGAGCAATTTCTCTATGACCGGGTCTACGACCTGGTCGTGGACCAGATTCGCGCCGGCTCCCTGCGCTCCGGCGATCGGCTTCCCTCGCTGCGTCGCATGAGTCGGCAGCTCAAGGTTAGCATCGCCACCGTGATGCAGGGATACACCAACCTGGAGCGGGAGGGCTATATCAGCGCCCGGCCGCAGTCGGGATTTTTCGTCAACCCGGGGCGCGGGCAGCCCGACCGGCTGCCATCGGCCACCTCGCCGCGCGCCGTCGTGCGCGACATCAAGCTGTCCGGCACCGTGCTGGAACTGCTGCGACTGAGTCGTCGCCCGGGTACCGTGCCGCTGGGGCCGGCGAACCCGGCCAACGCGTTGCTGCCGACGCGCGCGCTCGGTCGGATCATGCACCGGGTGGTGACGCGCGATCCCGGTGTCGCGGTGGACTACGCGGACCCCGGCGGACTCGACGAGCTGCGTCGCCAGATCGCCTACCGCGCGAGCACCATGGCGATGGTGGTGGACCCGGAACAGGTCATTATCACCAACGGCGCCTCCGAGGCCATGGCCGTGGCACTGCGTTCGGTTACCCGCCCGGGGGATACCGTGGTGGTGGAATCGCCGACCTACTTCCTGCTGCTGCAACTCATCGAGGACCTCGGCCTGAAGGCCGTCGAGGTGCCGGCGGACCCGGTCAACGGTCTCAATCTCGACGCGCTTGAGGATATCGCCGCGCGTTTCTCGCCGGCGGCGATGTTGTGCGTGGTGAATTTCAACAATCCCTACGGATCGCTGATGCCGGACGACGCCAAGCAGCGACTCGTCGAGATCGCCAACCGTCGCGGCTTTCGAATCATCGAGGACGACATCTACGGCGAACTGCACTTCGGACCGTACCGGCCGCGCCCGCTCAAGAGTTTCGACGACGCGGGTAACGTGGTGCTCTGCTCGTCGTTTTCGAAGACGTTGGCGCCGGGCTACCGCGTCGGCTGGCTGGTCGCCGACCGCGGCCGCGAGGAGATGCTGTCGCGCAAGCACAATGCATCGATTGCCAGCGCAAGCGCCACCCAGATGACCGTCTCGGAGTTTCTCGCCGGCGGCGGATACGATCGCCACCTGCGCGGCCTGCGACGCGCGCTCAAGCAGCAGGTCGATCGCATGCGCCACGAATTGCTGAACGTGTTGCCTGAAGGTACCCGAATCAGTCAGCCGCAGGGGGGGTTCGTACTGTGGGTCGAACTGCCGCGGGGCATCGATTCCGGCGTGCTTTTCAATCGCTGCCTGGAGAAAGGCGTCAACATCCTGCCCGGTGCCATCTTCTCGCCCACCCGCAAGTACCGAAACTGCATCCGCATCAGCTGCGGGCACCCGTGGGACGACGTGATCGCGCGAGGCGTCGAGAATCTCGGCGCGCTGACCCGCGAACTGATCTCCACGGATTCATAGGCGGATACGGCGTCAATCCGGTTCGGCGCCGCGCGGCGGCGGCCGTCAGGGTTCGCCGAATCCGCCGCCGCCCGGCGTCTCGATCACGAACACGTCGCCGGCATTGACCTCGGTCGAATCGCTGTGGGTCAGCTCGGTGATCGATCCGTCAGTGCGCTCCACGTAGTTGCGGCCGGTCGCGCCGCACTCGCCGCCGTTCATCCCGTAGGGAGGCACGCGGCGGTGGTTGGCCAGGATGTTCGCGCTCATGGGCTCGAGGAAGCGTACGCGACGCACGGTGCCGTCGCCGCCGCGATGACGTCCCGCGCCGCCGGAACCGCGGCGAATGGAGAAGGACTCCAGCACCACCGGGAAGCGCCATTCCAGCACCTCGGGGTCGGTAAGCCGCGAATTGGTCATGTGGGTGTGAACCGCCGAGGTGCCGTCGGCGTTGTCCGTGGCGCCGGCGCCGCCGCAGAGCGTCTCGTAGTACTGGTACCGTTCGTTGCCCCAGGTGAAGTTGTTCATCGTGCCCTGGCTGCCGGCCGCCACGCCCAGCGCACCGAGCAGGGTGTCGACGATCACCTGGGAAGTTTCCACGTTCCCGGCCACCACCGCTGCCGGGTAGCTTGGGTTCACCATCGAGCCTTTCGGGTTGACGATTCGAAGCGGCTTGAGACAGCCCGCATTGAGTGGAATGTCATCGTCCACCAGGCAGCGGAATACGTACAGAACGGCCGCCACGGTCACCGCGGCCGGCGCGTTGTAGTTGCCGGGATGCTGTTCCGAGGTGCCGGTGAAGTCGATAACCGCCTCGCGGGCGTCGTTGTCGACGCGGATGTCCACTTCGACGGCGTAGCCGTCGTCCAGTTCGTAGCGGAAGTGGCCCGGCTTGAGAACGTTCAGCACGCGACGCACGCATTCCTCGGCATTGTCCTGAACGTGGCGCATGTAGGCGTTGACGACGTCCGCGCCGAACTGCGACACCATGGCGAGCAACTCTTCCGTTCCCTTCTCGCATGCCGCGACCTGGGCCTTGAAGTCGGCAACGTTGGTGTCCGGATTGCGCGCGGGCCACTTCGAGTCCGCCAGCACGCGGCGCACCGCGGCCTCCTCGAAGCGGCCCTGCGACAGGATCTGCAGGTTGTCCAGCAGCACGCCTTCTTCCTCGACGTTTCTGGAGTTCGAGGGCATCGAGCCTGGCGTGATGCCGCCGATGTCGGCATGGTGGCCGCGCGAGGCGACGTAGAAGCTCGGCGCCGACTCGCCCGGCAGGAACACCGGGCGGACGATGGTCACGTCCGGCAGGTGGGTACCGCCGTTATACGGCGCGTTCAGGGCGAAGGCGTCGCCGTCGCGCATCCTGCCCTCGTTCTCCCGGATCACGGTCTTGATGCTTTCGCTCATGGAGCCCAGGTGCACCGGCATGTGCGGCGCGTTGGCGATCAACTCGCCATTGGAGTCGAAGATGGCGCAGGAGAAATCCAGTCGCTCCTTGATGTTCACCGACGACGCCGTGTTGGCCAGCACCAGGCCCATCTGTTCGGCGATGTTCATGAACAGGTTGTTGAATATTTCCAGCATCACCGGATCGACTTCGGCACCCACGGCCAGTCGGTCCTCGCGCCGGGCGACGCGCTCGATGACGAGGTTGGCGTCCTCGCGCAGCGTCGCGCGCCAGCCCGGTTCGACTACCACCGTGCCGGTGGTCTCGATAATCACGGCGGGGCCGTCGACGGGCTCGTCGACGACCAGCGCGTCGCGTCGATAAAACGGCGTGTCACGCCGGCTGCCGGCCGCGACCACGTCGCGCCGGTCGACCGGCACGTTTCGCGTCGGATGGTCCACGGCGGCAAGGCGCAGCCGGGTGTCGGCGCGCGATACGAGCTCGGCCTGCAGGGCCTCCACCACGATGTGCTTGTCGCGATCGATGAAGCCGAAACGCTGCCGATGGATTCCTTCGAAGGCCTGCACGAGCGCGGCGCGGTCCCCGAATGGCACCTCGATGGCCGTGTCCGAACCGGCATAGCGCAACATGACCGAGTCGATGGATTCGACGGTGGACGATTTCACGCCTTCGGCAACCAAGACGTCGCGGCCGGCGTCGCGCAGCGCCTTCAGTGTCTCGCGAAGCTCGTCCATGACGTCGTCGTCCAGCCGTTTTTCGACGGAGCGTTCCTGGATGACGCGATGATCGGCGAGCCCGATGCCCACCGCGGACAGCACCCCGGCATGGGGATGCAGGAAGATCCGCGAGATGCCGAGCGCATCGGCCACCAGACAGGCATGCTGGCCGCCGGCGCCGCCGAAACTGCACAGGGTGTACTTCGACACGTCGTAACCGCGTTGCACGGAAATCTTCTTGATCGCGCCGGCCATGTTCTCCACCGCGATGGACAAAAAGCCCTCGGCAACCTGCTCGGCACTCGTGTCGACGCCGGTTGCCTCGGATACGCGTATGGCGAGTTCGGTGAATCGGCGTCGAACTTCGTCGACGTCCAGGGGTTCGTCGCCCTTCGGTCCGAACACGGCCGGAAAGAAATCCGGCTGCAGCTTGCCCAGCATCAGGTTGCAGTCGGTGATGGTCAGCGGCCCGCCGTTGCGGTAGCACGCCGGGCCGGGGTCCGCGCCGGCCGAATCCGGTCCGACGCGAAAACGGCTGCCGTCGAAATGCAGCACCGAACCACCGCCGGCGGCCACGGTGTGGATGTGCATCATCGGTGCGCGCAACCGCACGCCGGCCACCTCGGTCTCGCCCGTGCGCTCGAAGTCGCCTGCATAGTGGCACACGTCCGTGGACGTGCCGCCCATGTCGAAGCCGATCAGCCTGTCGAATCCCGCCTGGCTGCCGGTCTTGACCATGCCGACGACCCCCCCGGCGGGACCGGACAGGATGGCATTCTTTCCCATGAACGCGCCGGCGTCGGTGAGGCCGCCGTTGGACTGCATGAACATGAGCCGCGTGTCGGCAAGTTCGCCGCGCACCTGGTTCACGTAGCGCCTGATGACCGGCGACAGGTAGGCGTCGACCACGGTCGTGTCGCCTCGGCTCACCAGCTTCATCAGGGCGATGGTTTCGTGGCTCGTGGAGACCTGCGTAAAGCCCGCCGTGCGCGCCAGTGACGCGGCGCGCGCCTCGTGCGTGGGATAACGATAGCCATGCATGAAAACGATGGCCACCGAACGCAGCCCCGCGTTGTAGGCGTCTCGAAGCCCCTTTTCAAGGGCTTCCTCGTCCAGGCGCTCCACGACGTCACCGTTCGCAAGGACGCGTTCATCGGCTTCCACGACGCGGTCGTAGAGCATCTCGGAGAGTTCGATGTCGAGGGTGAACAGCCTGGGCCGGTTCTGGTAGCCGATGCGCAAAGCGTCGGCGAAGCCGCGCGTGGTCACGAGCAGCGTCGGTTCGCCGCGACGTTCCAGCAGTGCGTTGGTCGCCACTGTGGTGCCCATCTTCACCGATTCGATGCGTTCGTGCGGCACGGCGTCTGCCGGATCCACGCCGAGCAGGTCACGAATGCCCTGGATGGCGGCATCCGGGTACTGGCGCGGGTTGTCCGAAAGCAGTTTGTGCGTGAATACGTCGCCCTCGGGCGACAGGCCGACGACGTCGGTGAACGTGCCGCCGCGGTCGATCCAGAATTGCCATCGTTGCCGGTCGTCAGCCACGCCAGTCCACCTCGTGCAGCATCATGTGGGATCAATGAAAAGTTGTTACGTCGGACGGGGGATTCTAGTGAAAACGCTCGAGAATGTAATCGAACGATTCGACGTGCGGGCCGGCGGCCGGTTTCCGGATCGAACGGAAATGCCCACGGAGCGGGCCGGATGCAATAGAATCCTGTCTTGTACGTGCCCATTGACCGTTTCCGGAAACCGGATCGGCGTCATAGGGCACCAGTTCGAAGAACGGAATCGGAGCTACGGAAAACAACGGCGAGAGTCCGCATATTCGAGAACCATGCGCTTTTTTCACATTCAAAGTGCCCCCAACGATCCGGCGAACCAGGCCTTCGCGCACATATGCGGCAGGCGATCCATTGACTACGTTCCTGTGTTGGCGAGTACGCTGCGCAGTGTATTGAACGATCCGCCTCGGCGCGGCGACCTTCTTTATTGCTCGGGAAGTGCAGGTCCGTTTTTTCAGGTTGAGGCGTTGCTGACCCGCGAAGGTGTCGTAACCCTTCGAAACATCCCCGACGCGCCTTTCTTCGACCGCCCCGCTGACAAGGGCACCGAGTTGTTGCTTCTGGAACGAAAGGGCGTACGGGTGCCTCGTACCGCCTACCTCGTGGACAACAACACGGAACGCCAATCGAGATCGGTACAGTCCGTGGGTGGTTTCCCGATCGTGCTCAGGACGAGCCGCGCACATGAAGGTATCGGTATCGTCAAGATCAACAATCCCGCGTCATTGCCGTCGGCGGTGAACTTCATGCACTGGAAAGGAGAATCGTCGCTGGTCATGCAGGAGTTCATAGAACACGCCTCGGCACTGAAGGTACTGTGTATCGGAGAGCGCGCTGTCGTCGGCCAGCGATTTCTCGTGCCGCCGAACGAGTTTCGAACCAACCGCCCGGGCTACGACAAGAACCTGCCTTCAAAATCCAATATTTTCACCCGCTTTACGGAGGAAGTGGAGCGCCAGGCGGTCGCCGCGACACGGGCGATCGGGGTCGATTCGGCGGTGGTCAACATTGTCGAAGGCGAGGACGGCCGACTGGTGGTAACGAAGGCGGGATTTCCGTTCTGGTACCTGCGCCTGGAGCAGGTCAGCGGCGTTCCCATTACCGATATGCTGGTCGACCACCTCGTGGAGAAGAGCCGATCTGAGAATGACGGTCCGCCGGAGGACGGACGGTGAACGCGTCAAGGATCGGGACGAAGACAGCGAGAGACTTCGCGATCGGCATCGACCGGCGAGTAAGCAACCGCGCGGCCGGGCGGATTGGCCAGGCACGGGAGACGTAACGTCCATGCGACTGTTCCATGTACAGGCCGCCGCGGAAGACGAAGTGAACGGGCTTTTTGAAACGGCGTGCCTTGAAAGGGGGATCGAATACGCCCCGGCAACAGTCTCTAACCTTTACGAAGTCCTTGAACAGTCTCCCGGCCGCGGCGATCTGCTCTACAACTCGGGCACTCTGAAGTCGCATTCCCGGATCGAGGCAATACTCGCCAACGAGAGTGTCGCAACGTTCTACCGAAGGGCCGACCCCGTGTTATACCGGCGGGCCGGCGCCAAGGGTATCGGTACCCTGCATTTCGAGCGTCATGGCATTCCGGTTCCAAGGACCGAGTACTACGTTGACGGTGACAGGAAAAGGTTGGCGGGCTCGGTGGACAGTCTCGGAGGATTCCCTGTCGTCCTCAAGGCCAGCGCGGGTCAATGGGGCCTGGGCGTGGTGATGGTGAACGGCTTCGATTCCCTGGTTTCCATGGTCGACTTCATGCTCGAGAAGGGAGAGCGCGCGCTCATCATGCAGGAGTTCGTCGACCACGGATCGATATTGAGAACCGTAACGCTTGGAGACTCCGTTGTTGCGAGCCTGCGATACAACGTCCTTGAAGGGGATTTTCGATCCGCCTCGGTGGAAGCGGTCCGCAGCCACTATGTCGACACGGAACCTGTCGAGCATCTGCCCGACGCGGTGGTCGAATTGAGCGTCAGCGCGGCCCGAGCCGCCGGTGTCGATTTTTCGGGAATCGACGTTCTCGAGACGAAAGACGGGCGGTTCCTGGTTTCGGAGCTCAACTTCCCCTGCATGCACGTCAGAACCGAGCTCAACAGCGGTGTTCCGGTGACCGCGCACATGGTCGATTTTCTGGCCGAGAAAAGCCGGAGGGTGTCACGAGATTAACCGGTATCGAATCCGCGCATTGAAGGGTTCGGCGCACCGGATCAAAACCGCGCCAGCGAGGGCCAAGTGGAGAACGTGATTTCGAGTCAGGGGCACTGAATCCATGAGATTCTTTCATGTACAGGGCGGCGCGAACGATGAGGTAAATGGTTACTTCGAGAGTGCCTGCGGGCACAGGGAAATTGAGTATGTACCGGTGAACTTGAACACTCTCGCCGACCTCCTGGTTGATCCCCCGTCATTCGGAGATCTTCTCTACAACTCGGGTGCAACGACGCTCCACCTCCGCTCGGAAGCCTTGCTCGCAAACGAAGGGGTCGCCACCTTCTATCGCCGCGAAGACGGGGTATTCTTCAGCCGGGCCGGCGGCAAGGGGGTCGAACTCTTCTTTCTGGAGCGCAAAGGATTGCCGGTCGCGAAGACGGTTTACTACGTCGACGGGGACAGGCGCAGGCTCTCCGAGTCGGTTCGGGAAGTGGGTGGTTTCCCGGTTGTCCTGAAAGCCCGGGAAGGTCAATGGGGCATGGGCGTGGTGATGGTTGACGGCTTTGATTCGCTGGTCTCCACGGTTGAATACATGATGGAGAGGGGAGAGCGCTCGCTCATCATGCAGGAGTTCGTCGAACACCCGGCGATCCTTCGTACGATTACGATCGGTGACAGGGTGGTGGCCGGAAGGAGAATCAAAAGAATACCCGGGGACTTTCGCACGACGACGATGCAGCGAGTCGCGGACCGTATGGTCGACGCAGAGGGGGTAAAGGAGGTCTCGCCGGATATGGCGGAAATCAGCATCCGGGCGACGCATGCGAGCGGCGTCGATTTCTCGGGCATCGATATCATCGAGGCCAGCGACGGTCGCAGATTGGTATCCGAGGTCAATTTTCCGTGCATCCATGCGCCGACCGAACGATCGAGTGGCATTCCCGTTTCCGCATTGATGGTCGATTTTCTCCTTGAGAAGAGCAGACGGCTGTCGTCGGAACGCGAGGGCAAATAGCGTCGTCGCAAAAAGGATTCCCTATGGCGCATGCGCTGCGCAGCGCCACTGATGTAATTTTTCATTTGCCATGCTCCGGCGTGGTCCGCGGTCTACAGGAGGTCGTACGAATGCCTGTTTTTCTTCGACAATGCCGTCGCCGAGGCACGATAAAATACAAACGTACGACGATGCATATCTTTGTCCGCGTTGGTGAATTTCGTGCGATGGAAGGGAGAATTCGTGCTGATGAGGCAGACGTTCGTCGCGCACTCGACGAACGTCGGGGCATTGTGCGTCGGCAGCAGGGCGGCGATCGCGCCCGGATCGTTCGCCCGCCGGAGGGAGTTTCAAACCGACAGGCCGGACCACGACAAGAACCCGCCTTCCAAATCCAATATGGTCATCGGCCTTGCTTGGGAAATCGAGCGGGTGATCGACGCTACGCGGGCGAGAAGATCGGCGAGGCGCGGGACTCGTAGCGCCCATGCGACTGCTACACGTTCAAGGCGCCGCGGAAGACGAGGTGAACGGGTTATTTGAACAGGCGTGCCGCGAGAGGGAGATCGAGTACGTCTCGGTAACTATCTCGAATCTTCCTGAAATCCTTGAGCAGCCTCCCGGCCAAGGAGACCTGCTCTACAACTCGGGCGCTCAAATGTCGCATTTCCAGATCGAGGCAATGCTCGCCAATGAGAATGTCGCCACGTTCTATCGACGAGCCGATCCCGTGTTCTATCGGCGAGCCGGCGCCAAGGGCATCGGTACCCTGCATCTCGAGCGTCACGGTATTCCGGTTCCAAGGACCGAGTACTACGTTGACGGTGACAGGAAAAGGTTGGCGGACTCGGCGGACAGGCTCGGTGGATTCCCCGTGGTCCTCAAGGCCAGCGAGGGTCAATGGGGCCTGGGCGTGGTGATGGTGGACGGCTTCGATTCCCTTGTCTCCATGGTCGAATTCATGCTCGACAAGGGAGAGCGCGCGCTCATCATGCAAGAGTTCATAGATCATCGATCGGTCTTGAGAACGGTAACGCTCGGCGGTTCCGTCGTCACGAGCCTGCGGGTCAACGTCCTCGGGGGGGATTTCCGATCCGCCACCATGGAAGCGGTCCTGAATCGCTACATCGACACCGAAACTGTCGACGACCTGTCGTCCGAAGCGGTCGAGTTGAGTATCGGCGCCGCTCACGCGGCCGGCGTCGATTTCTCGGGCATCGACATTCTCGAGACGAAAGACGGGCGGATGCTGGTCTCGGAGGTCAACTTTCCCTGCATGCACGTCAATACCGAGCGAAAGAGTGGCGTTCCGGTGACCGCGCACATGGTCGATTTTCTGGCCGATAAAAGCCGGCGCATGTCACGCGTCTAGCCGTTACCGATGCCGTACCGTGAAGTGTTCCGCGCATCGGAAGAAAGCCGCGCCAGCGACGAGCCAGGTGGAGAACATGATTTCGAGTCAGGAGCACTGAACCCATGAGATTGTTTCATATCCAGGGCGGCGTGAACGACGAGGTAAACGGTTACTTCGAGAGTGCATGCCGGGATAGGGAGATCGAGTATGTACCAGTGACCACGGATACATTCGCCGAGACGCTGGAGCGTCCGCCGGTGCGGGGAGATCTCCTTTACAACTCGGGAGTGCAACCGGTGCACCATCGCCTGGAAGCGTTGCTTGCAGCGGAGGGGGTTGTCACGTTCTATCGCCGCGAAGACGGGGTATTCTTCAGCCGGGCCGGCGGCAAGGGGGTTGAACTCTTCTTGTTGGAGCGCAATGGTTTGCCGGTTGCGAAGACGGTTTACTACGTCGACGG
>JAUIEZ010000144.1 GCA_030429665.1 Gammaproteobacteria bacterium
TTCTGGCCCGGTGGCCCGTCAGTTACTCCGAGCATTTCCCGCGACCGGCGCACCTTCAGCATTCTCCGGCGACAGATCGAAACATCGACATACACGGTGCGGTCCTGAATCCCGACGGATCCGTCGTTTTCAATTACGAATACGGCGGCACCGTCAAGCTTTCTCGCTGCGGAGAGACGGTCTGGACGCTTCGCCACCCGACACATCATTCCGTCGAGCGCTCGGAGAGCGGAGGCTACTGGATACCGGGGCGCAATTATGTCAGGCCGCAGGCCGGCGACAGGTTTCCGCCGTTCACGTCCCGCAACGACAACGTGCTGGTCGACGAGGACGTGATCCTCAATGTCACGGAGGATGGAAAAATCCGGTTCGCGAAGTCGGTTCCGGAGATTTTGTACGAGAATGGCCTCGAAGCGCTGATGACCGCTACCGGGTACAACTTCTCGTCGGACGACGACTGGCCGACCGAACTCGTCCACCTCAACAAGATCGGGGAACTGCCCAGCGACATGGCGGCGGCATTTCCCCGGATGGAAGCGGGCGATCTGTTGTTGTCCATTCGTCAACACAATCTCTTGATGGTGGTGGATCCCGATTCCTGGCGCGCCCGATGGCTGCGAACGGGGCCCTGGATTCGCCAGCACGATCCGGAATTCAACGCGGACGGTACGATCACGGTGTTCAACAACAATACCTACCGGCTGTCGCTGGGGCCGAACGACAGGGCAAGGCTCGATATCCCGCGTCGCAGCAATATCATGAGAGTCAGCCCGTCACAAGGTGTTGCAACGGTCGTTTATGGCCGAAGTCCGGAAGAGGCGTTCGTCAGCGTCATACGCGGCAAGCACGATGTCGTCGCCGGCGGCGGCCTGCTGATCACGGATTTCGAGGGAGGCCGCGCATTCGAGGTGGATTCGAATCGGAACGTCGTATGGGAGTACATCAATCGATTTGACGAGAACAACGTGCTGGAAATTACCGAGGCGCGTGCGTACCCGGTATCCTATTTCACCGTGAGCGGATGGAATTGTAGGTAGCGCGCAGGGTCCGGTTCTCGTAATCGTCGGTCGGGAGTAAGCGTTAGAGATCCCCCAGGATTTGCTCATGCAACGCCTCGGCGCGCTCTCGCAGTTCGCCGCGGACCGCGACGGGTCGGCTCGCAACCGGTGTGCCGGAACGGAACTGCCGCGCGATGCCGGCCGCGCTCGAAGGATCCAGGTCGAGCGATTCACAGATCTCGTGACCGAATTCGAGGGGATGTCGGCATATGCGTTCGTAACTGAGAATATGCAGCCGCTTTGCGTGCCGTTGAACGTGCTCGAACGCCGAGATCCAATAGGCGAGCCAGTAGTCGAGGTCCTCCGGGGTCGATCCCGCTGCCAGTTGCCGAAACCCCTCGAACAGGATGGGACGGTGGAGTTTGCCGAACTCGAAGTGACCGATATCGCGCATGTAGCGACAGGCAAACCGGTCTTTTTCGTGCAGCTTCAAAAATCGCAGGTGTTGGCGAAGAAGCGACTGCGCATGGGAAAGGGGATGACGAATCGGAACGAGTATGTCGGCGCGGGGAAACATTCGTGACAACACGTTCAGCCGGGCGATGTTCGCATTGTTTTTCGAGACGTACCTGGCGGAGCCGTCCGTCGCCTCGCAACGCAGGGATACGATCTTGCCGAAATGGCGTCGCAAAAAATCGGTTGCCTCGGGCTTGAGATCGGCGGGCGACCATGGCGCGATTCCGTCCTGCCGGTATCGTTCCGGCCAGAACATCCGCCAGATGATTTCCTCGAACGCCTCGGGGCTGTCGAATCCGACCTGGATGCCGTCGTCGTGGTACCGTGTTGTCGGTGCGGACTCGCGCTGGAACCGTCCGCTGAACCTTGACCACAGTACCGGTGCCGATACGAACGGCATGTCCCGGTACAGGTGGGAGGCCGTCTGTGGCGCGGTGTTGATTGCCATGAGCAAGATCGTGGTGCCGGCGCGGGGCACCGAGGTGATGAAAATCGGCCTCTCGCACCCGACCCCGCGCAACCGGTCCTTGAACAGGAAGTCCTCGAACTCCGAGGTGTAGCGCTGTGCGATCGGAGAGGAGAAGGCGAGCCTGTGAACCAGGCGGTCAAGCCACGAATAGTTTTCTCCAGAGATCACGGGCGCCGGGTTACCGCGTAGGCGATGCAGACGGCCGCGGTCGCGGCGCCGATCGCCTTCCAGCTCGTCATGAACGCCAGGGAATCGGTCAACGGAATGATGCCGAGCCGGTCGACCAGGATCATGGGCAGCGCGGTTACGACGAGCACGAGCATCCCGCGAAAGAAGAGCGTAACGCTCAGTCCGCAAAGCCGCAGCGCCGCGGCGCGAATGAGCTTTTCCTTCGCGAGTTCGTCGAGGTCGGCGGCGCGCATCGCGCCGGCTGCTTCAGAAATAGTGCTGATCGCCCGGCCGGCAGCCGGCGCGACATTCGACCAGCGGAACGACGCGACGAAAACGACCACGGAGATCGCGAGCAGTATCCAATGCGACGCCACGTCGATTGCGGTCTCCGGGCAACGGGGGCGCGAGGGTACCTATTCGGCAGCGTCGGATTTCTCGGTATTCCCGTCCTGATCGATGTTCCTGGTCTCCCGTTGCTTATCGCGCTTCGAGAACATTCGCTTGACCGGATACCAGACGAATCCAATGATAAGCAGCACGACGGCGCCGATCGCGGCCAGGACCGTACCGATGGCGGTCAATCCGGCGCCGGGCCCGATGTATGCATGTGCCGCGACGGGAATCGAGGCGAAAAGCAGGACGACTGATCGGGACCATACGACGTTGTTGCGGTTCATTGCATTCCTCCGGTGAACGGGAGATGTCGCGGTCTATTCCGGCTGCCGTTGCCCTTATCGGGCAGTTCGTCGCAAGGATCGCGCGTATCGACTTCTCCGTACCACGCTGCTTCTCGTTGGCGGCTATCTCCCAGCCCGGCCGCGTCCGAACTCGGCGCATGGGGGTAGTGTTGTATCGCCGACGCCGTTCGTCAAGTTGGCGCCGGTGACGACGACGCGCCGGCTCGATCGCCGGCCTCCCTGCGCCGTCTCGCGGCGGATGCCGTCCTACGCGAAGGTCATCCGACCGGCCCGTGCCTGGAGGACTCAGGCCGCCTTCATGCCCGCTGCGCGGATCTCCTCGGAGACGTCGTCGGAGTACATCTCGAAGTTCTCGGTGAACTTTGCCGCCAACATTCGAGCCTGCTCGTCGTAGGCGGCGGTGTCGGACCAGGTGTTGCGCGGATTGAGCACCTCGGCCGGCACATCCGGACATTCGATGGGCATGTGCAGGCCGAATACCGGGTGGACATCCGTGGGCACGTTGTCGAGATTGCCGTCGAGCACCGCGTTGACGATGGCGCGGGTGTGGTTGATGGCCATGCGCTGGCCGACGCCGTAGGGCCCGCCGCTCCAGCCGGTGTTGACCAGCCACACGGTTGCGTCGTACTCGGCGATTTTTTCGCCGAGCATTTCCGCGTACTGGCGCGGGTGCAAGGGCAGGAACGGACCGCCGTAGCACGGACTGAAATTCGGCACCGGCTCGGTGACGCCCTTTTCGGTTCCCGCCACCTTGGCGGTGTAGCCGTTGATGAAATGGTACATGGCCTGCGCGGGCGTAAGCTTGGACACCGGCGGCAGCACGCCGAAAGCGTCGCAGGTGAGGAAGATCACGTTCTTCGGGTGTCCACCGCGTCCGGTCAGCGTCGCGTTCGGTATCTGGTCGATCTTGTAGGAGCCGCGCGTGTTCTCCGTGAGGCTGCCGTCATCCAGGTTCACGTGGCGGGTCTGCTCGTCGAAGATGACGTTCTCGAGCACCGTGCCAAACTGGCGCGTGGTCGCGTAGATCTCGGGCTCCTGCTCGGCGGAGAGGTTGATTACCTTGGCATAGCAGCCGCCTTCGAAGTTGAACAGGCCATTGCGGCTCCATCCGTGCTCGTCGTCACCGATCAGCTTGCGCGAGGCGTCCGCCGACAGCGTGGTCTTGCCGGTGCCGGACAGCCCGAAAAAAAGCGCCGTGACGCCATCGGGCCCGATGTTGGCCGAACTGTGCATGGGAAACACGCCCTTCTTCGGCAACAGGTAATTGAGGACGCTGAAGATCGCTTTCTTGGTTTCGCCGGCGTAGCTGGTTCCGCCGATGATGACCAGCTTCCTGGTGAAGTTGATGACGATACAGGTTTCCGAGTTCGTGCCGTCCACCGCCGGGTCGGCGCGAAAGCCCGGCGCGTTGATCACGGTGAACTCGGGGATATGCCGGGAGCGCTCCTCGGGGTCGGCACGCAGAAACATGTTGCGGGCGAACAGGCTGTGCCAGGCATACTCGGTAACGACGCGAATCGGCAGTCGGTACTCGGGATCGGCGCCGGCGAAACAGTCCTGCAAAAAGACGTCGCGGCCCTTGAGGTATTCGCACACGCGCTGGTGCAGGGCGTCGAAGCGGTCCGCATCGTAGGGGACGTTGATTTTCCCCCACCACAATTCGTCCTTCGTATTCTCGTCGCATACCACGAACTTGTCGTTGGCCGACCGTCCGGTGTGCTGGCCGGTGCGCACGACCAGCGGCCCGTGACTGGAAAGCATGCCTTCGCCACGCGTCAGCGCCTGCTCGTAAAGCGCCGCGGTAGGTAGCGTCCAGTAGACATTGCCGAGATCCGTCAATCCGTGATTTTCAAGACCGTACTGACTGCGATGGGAATCGCCGAGATGCATGAGTCATACCTCTTGTGGAGCGAAAAACTGCCTTCCTGGTCGACAACTCCTTGGTGTTCAGGCTGGCGCCGTCGTCGACGGGGCGAACGAAAGCTCGAATACACCGCAATGTCCAGGACTGTAATGTCGTGTGGCGGACCGGCAGTCCGCCCGGGGCCTCTATGTTCGGAAACCGCCGATACCCGGCGGCTCGGCGCCGGGGGCTTGAAATATAACGCAATCAGGATAAAACCCCAATTCAACCGGGTCCGGTCGATCGCCGGACCCAGGATGAGTGCCGGCGAACGTCGCCCGGCTAGTCCGGGATCGCGTTCGCGAGGTATCCGAATTCGGCGGCGGCCGTGGTGAGTTCCTCGTAGAAACTGGCGGCGAACGCGCGAAACACGTGTATCTCGAACACCGGCGACTCGTCGACCTGGTGGAGCAGCGCGCCGACGTGACCCATCCGTGTCGCCGCGCTGTGCCCGGTGCCGAACGCTCGCGGGTGCAGGTCGACGGCGCACAGCCGCGCCAGCGTACGGCGCGCGGCGGGACCGCCGACGCGGATCATGGCGCGGGCGTTGCCGTGATCGGCCAGCGACGCCAGCCCGTCCATCGCGGCGCGCCAGTCGCCGAAATCCGGTCCCGGCTCGCCCGGCGGCCCGGCGAGCATCCATAACCGGTATCCCGCCCAGAGCAGGGACGTCCGCTCTTGCGAGACAAAGCGTCCCGGCTGCGGCAGGGCCAGTCCCAGCTTCGCGGCGATCGCCTCGTTCGCGGCCTCGAACCGCCCCCGGCGCGGGGCGATGGAAAACAGGCTGCGCCGGACCTCGGTAATGACCACGCCGGGCTCTCCGTCCCCGGCGCCGTGGCGACCGGGAACCAGCACACCGGCCAGCGGTGACTTGAAAACGAGATCAGGCATGCAGGCGTTCGTTGTCCGGGTCGAAGAAGTGCGGCGAGACGACGTCCACCTCGACCTCGTGTCCTTGCAACGGGTTGACCGCGCGCAGGCGCTGTCCGAGCCGCTCCCTGCCGCCGGACACAAGGGCCAGCGCGATCCAGTTGTCCAGCATGGGACTGTAGGTCACCGAGGTGACGTGACCGAGATCGTTCGCCGCGGCGACCGCCGCGCCGTCGGCCACCAGGTGGGCTCCGGCGTAGAGCCGCTCGCCGGGCTTCACGCAGCGCACGCCCACCAGCGCCGGGCGAGCGCCATCGACCAGCGCCTCGCGACCGGCCAGCACGCGACCGACGAAGTCCTTTTTCGTGCTCATCATGCGACCGAGGCCCAGGTCGGCGGCGGTCGTCTGGCCGTTGATTTCCGGTCCCGCCACGTGGCCCTTCTCGATGCGCATGACGCCCAGCGCCTCGGTGCCGTAGGGCGTGATGCCGAACTCGGCACCCGCTTCCATCAGCGCTTCCCACGCGGATTCACCGTATCCGGCGGGCACGTTCAGTTCGTAGGCGAGTTCCCCGGAAAAGCTGATGCGAAACAGCCGCGCCGGCACGGCACCGAATTCGAACTCGGCGACGGCGAGAAAGGGGAAGGCCTCGTTCGAAAGGTCCAAGCCGTTGACCAGCTTCTGCAGCACGCGCCGGCTGTCGGGTCCGGCGATGGCGATTCCCGCCCATTGCTCCGTCACCGAGACGGCCTGCACGTCGAGATCCGGCCACACCGCTTGCTGGTAGTACTCCACGTGGGCCATGACCGCGGCCGCTTCCCCGGTGGTGGTGGTGACGAAGTAGTGATCGTCGCCGAGGCGCGACGTGGTGCCGTCGTCGAGCACCATGCCGTCCTCGCGCAGCATCAGCCCGTATCGCGCCTTGCCTACCGGCAGCGATTTGAACCCGTTGCAGTAGAGCCGGTCGAGAAACTCCCCGGCGTCGGCGCCCTGCACGTCGATCTTGCCCAGGGTGGAGACGTCGCACAGGCCGACGCCGTTTCGCACCGCGAGTGTCTCGCGCACCGAGGCGGCGTGCATGTCCTCTCCCGCGCGCGGGTAGTAGCGCGGCCTCAGCCACTGCCCCGCTTCCACGAACACGGCGCCGTGGCGCGCGTGCCAGTCGTGCATGGGCGTGTAGCGGGTGGGCTGGAAGTGTCGCCCGCGGGCGTTGCCGGCGAGAAGCCCCATGGCGACCGGTGCCACGGGCGGGCGGAAGGTGGTGGTGCCCACGGCCTCGACCGGCGCCTCGAGCGCGGTCGCCAGGATGCCGAGGCCGTTGACGTTGGACAACTTGCCCTGGTCGGTGGCCATGCCCAGCGTGGTGTAGCGCTTGAGGTGCTCGACCGACCGGTAGCCCTCGCGGGCGGACAAGTCGATGTCGCTGTCGGCGACGTCGTTCTGCAGGTCCACGAGCGCCTTGCCGTGGCCGTTGACGCGCCACAGGGGTTCGATTGAATACGGCGACACCGTCCCCGGGTCCCAGGCGGGCGCGTCGCCGGTCGCCTCGAACCCGCATGCCCGGGCCGCCTCCGCGCCGGCGGCGTTGGCGGCGCCAAGCGCGGCGGCGGTATCGAAGGTGCCCGCGGCGGCGCCTACCGAGCACTCCGCCTGGCGCGGCCTGCCCGGTACGAACGCCGCGATGGCCGCGTCCCACACCGGGCGAACGCCGGTTTGTGAATGCAGGGCGACGTCCGGGTTCCAGCCGCCCGAGACGCAGACCAGGTCGCAGTCTATGCGCGCCTGGACGCCGCCGGCATCCACGGTGACGCCCGCCACCCGCAGCCGGCCATGCACCCGCCGGATCACGGCCCCGCGCAACAGTCGCGCGCCGACGGCCTCTGCCCGGGTCGCCGCCGCGGGATTCGGCTCGCGCCGGCTGTCGACGACCGCGCGGACCGTCACGCCGGCCGCGGCCAGGTCGGCGAGGCCGTGGTAGACACTGTCGTTATTGGTAAACACCACCGCGACGTTGCCGGGTCGCGCCGCGTAGCGGGTGGCGTAGGCGCGCGCGGCGGAAGCCAGCATGATGCCGGGGCGGTCGTTGTCGCCGAACACCAGCGGCCGCTCGATGGCGCCCGTCGCCAGGATGACGCGATGCGCGTGGATGCGCCACAGCCGCTGACGCGGCGCGTGCGCCGGCGGCTCGGGTAGATGATCGCCCACGCGCTCCACCGCCGCGAGGGTGTTGTGATCGTAGTAGCCGAATACCGTGGTGCGGGTAAGCAGGGTGGCAGCCTCGCAGCCGAGGTAGCGCCTCGCCATGTCGTCCGCCCAACCGGGGCCGTCCAGCTCGCCGATGCGCCGGGAATCGCGCAACAGGCCGCCGCCGACGCGATGATCCTGCTCGGCCAGCACCACGCGCGCGCCGCCGCGCGCCGCGGCAAGGGCGGCGACGAGCCCGGCGGGTCCGGCGCCGACGACCAATACGTCGCAGTGCAGCGTCTCGCGCTGGTAGTGGTCCGGGTCGGGCAGGCCCGACGCCCGCCCCAGGCCGGCGGCACGGCGGATCGCGGGCTCGTAGACCTTTTCCCAGAAGCGCGACGGCCACATGAATGTCTTGTAGTAGAAGCCGGCCGGGAGAAAGGGCGAAAGAACGCCGTTGATCGCCATGAGGTCGAAGTGAAGCGACGGCCAGCGGTTCTGGCTGCTCGCTTCCAGGCCGTCATACAGCTCGACCACCGTGGCGCGGGTGTTGGGTTCGCGCCGCGCGCCGCCGCGCAACTCCACCAGCGCGTTCGGTTCCTCGGGACCCGCTGTGAATATGCCGCGCGGGCGGTGGTACTTGAAGCTGCGGCCGACGAGGTGGACGCCGGACGCGATCAGTGCCGAGGCCAGGGTGTCGCCCGGGTGGCCCGTGTACTCGACGTCGTCGAAGCGAAACGAAAGCGTCCGGCCACGGTCGACGAGTCCGCCCTCCGCGGTCCTGAAGCGCTGCCCGCTCATGCCTGTCGCGCCCGCCATTCCCGCGCCGCCGTCACCTCGAGGATCTCGTGCGTGGCGGTGTCCCGATGCACCACCAGCCAGGCGCGGCAGCCGCCGGCGTGCTGCCAATACTCGTGGTGGGGTCCGCGCGGATTGTCGCGCTGGTAGACGTAGTCGTGCCAGGCGGAGAGACCGGCGTCGGCCGCCGGGCGTTGCGGCGTGGCGTCGCCCAGGTAGGTGAATTCATCGACGGGTCGCGCGCCGCAGCACGGGCAGTGTATTCGCATGTCAGTGCACGTTCGGTCGCGGACCGCCGCCCCGCTCGTCGATCACGCGGCCGGACAGGAACCGATCCAATCGGTAGGCGGCGTTCAGGGCATGGGGTTCGCCGCGCGCGATGGTGTGGGCGAAGCACCATCCCGAGGCGGGCGTGGCCTTGAAGCCGCCGTAGCACCAGCCGGTGTTGAGAAAGAGGTTTCTCACCGGCGTCTTGTCGATGATTGGGCTGCCGTCCATGCTCATGTCCATCACGCCGCCCCAGTGACGGAGGATGCGCAACCGACCGAGCATCGGCATCATGGCCATGCCGCATTCCATGACGTGCTCGACCATCGGCAGGTTGCCGCGCTGGGCGTAGCTGTTGTAGCCGTCGAGGTCGCCCCCGAGCACGAGACCGCCCTTGTCGGACTGGCTGATGTAGAAATGCCCGGCGCCGAAGGTCACCACGCGATCGACCAGCGGCTTCAGGCCCTCGGTGACGAAGGCCTGGAGCAGGTGGGATTCCACCGGCAGGCGCAGGCCCGCCATGGCCGCGACCCGCGAGGAATGTCCGGCCACCGCCATGCCCACCTTGCCGGCGCCGATGAAGCCGCGGCCGGTATCGACGCCGGTCACGGCGCCGTCCTCGACGCGAATACCCGTGACTTCGCAGTTCTGGATGATGTCCACCCCGCGCGCGTCGGCGCCGCGCGCATAGCCCCATACCACGGCGTCGTGGCGAGCGGTGCCGCCGCGCGGCTGCATCAGCGCGCCGCGAACCGGGAAGCGGGCGTTGTCGAAATCGATGCCCGGGACCATGGCGCGAAGCTGCTCGCGATCGAGCAGCACGGCGTCGGCGCCGTGCATGAGCATGGCGTTGCCGCGCCGCACGAAGGCGTCGCGCTGGGCATCGCTGTGAAACAGGTTGATGACGCCGCGCTGGCTCATCATGACGTTGAAGTTGAGCTCGCGCTCCAGTCCTTCCCACAGTTTCAGGGAGAACTCGTAGAACGGCTCGTTGCCTTCCAGCAGGTAGTTGGAGCGCACGATGGTGGTGTTGCGCCCCGCGTTGCCGCCGCCGATGTAGCCTTTCTCGAGTACCGCCACGTTGCGCACGCCGTGTACCCTGGCGAGGTAGAAAGCCGTGGCGAGGCCGTGCCCGCCGCCGCCGATGATCACGACATCGTAATGCGGCTTCGGTTCGGGGTCGCGCCAGGCCCTGGTCCATCCCCGGTGACCACCGAGGGTTTGGGCGACGAGCTTTGCAAGAGAGTATTTCAAGACGCTGACCGGCGAGCGTATGTTGTTGGCGCAGACGAGAGTATAGGCACTTCGGCGAATGCCAGAAAGGCGGGATTGTCCGCTCTCGTCGCGTAATCGACCTCCCCCGGTTGGGGTCCGGATTCGCGTCGGCCGCAGCGAATTGTTGTAGGATGGCGGCCGCGCCGGCTGGCGCGACGACGATTCCCGAACGAACCCCGAGCAAGATACCCGAGCGATGGCAGGTAAAGACAAGCGAAAGTCCAGTAAGAAGAAAAAGGGTGCCGGCAAGGCGAAGCGGACCCCGAAGTACACGGCGGATACCGCCGACAAGTACGAGCTCTACCAACTCGCGGTGCAGTCGCCCGAACCCGACATCGCCTTTCTTCGGCGGGTGTACAAGAAGGAGCACGGCGTCGCGGCGAGGCACTTTCGGGAAGACTTCAGCGGCACGGGCCTGCTTACCGCCGAATGGATTCGCAAGGGACCAAAATACACCGCGGAAGCCTTCGATATCGATCCCGAGCCCGTGGCATGGGGCAAGGCGCATCACTTCAGGGAACTCGGCAAGGCGGCCGAACGCGCCACGCTTCACCTGAAGGACGTTCGCGAGCCCAGTGACGTCAGTCCCGACGTGCGCTGCGCGCAGAACTTCTCCTACTGGGTGTTCAAGACCCGCGCCGACATGCTCGACTACTTCCGGCGGGTGCGCGACGATCTCGCCGACGGCGGCGTGTTCGTGCTCGATGCTCATGGCGGGCCGGAGAGCATCGAGGAGCGCGAGGAGGAAACGAAGATCGACGCCGGCTTCACCTACGTATGGGACCAGCACTGGTTCTCGCCGGTCACCCACGAGGCGAAGATGCGAATTCACTTCCGCTTCAAGGACGGCAGTGAAATGAAGCGAGCCTTCGTCTACGAGTGGCGGGTGTGGAGCATTCCCGAGTTGCGCGACATCCTGCTCGATGCCGGTTTCTCGCGGGTCGACGTCTACTGGGAAGGCACCGACGAGGACGGCGAGTCGGGCAACGGCATTTACCGCAAGACGCGATACGGCACGAACGACCCCGCCTGGGTGACCTATATCGTCGCCATCAAGTAAGTCCGCTCCGGTTGCGTGTCCCGAAGGTACCGCCCGACGATGTCTGTGCGGGCGAACCGGCCACCTCATGCGCACGGCGAACCGGGGCGCGCCGATGCCGGCGCCGTGCGAAGTAGGCAAGGTCACGTGGACCGGCTGCGCTACGCCGGTTCGGCCGCGGGATCGAGCTCGCCCAGGGCGTCGAAGTCGTCGAGAATGCAGTAAAACGCCGGCACCAGGAACAGCGCCGCCACGGTTGCCGTGGCCAGGCCGAACGCCAGACTCGCGGCCAGCGGAATCAGCACTTGCGCCTGCAGGCTGGTCTCCGACAACAGAGGCAGCAGTCCGGCCACGGTGGTAATCGAGGTCAGAAGTATGGGCCGGAAGCGGTCGCGTCCGGCCTGGCGCGCCGCACCGGGAACCGTGGCGCCGCCGCGA
>JAUIEZ010000145.1 GCA_030429665.1 Gammaproteobacteria bacterium
CGCGCGAAGATGGGCGGTGGCGCCAAGCGCATCGATGCCCAGCACGCCAAGGGCAAGCTCACCGCCCGAGAGCGCATCGACCTGCTGCTCGACCAGGGCAGTTTCGAGGAATGGGACATCTTCGTCGAGCATCGCTGCAGCGACTTCGGCATGGCCGACAACCGCGTGCCCGGCGACGGCGTCGTCACCGGCTACGGCACCATCAACGGCCGCCTCGTGTTCATTTTCAGCCAGGACTTCACCGTGTTCGGCGGTTCGCTGTCGGAAGCCCACGCCGAGAAGATCTGCAAGATCATGGACCAGGCCATCAAGGTGGGCGCGCCGATCATCGGCATCTCCGATTCCGGCGGCGCGCGCATCCAGGAAGGGGTGGCGTCTCTCGGTGGATACGCCGAGGTGTTCCAACGCAACGTCATGGCCTCCGGCGTGGTGCCGCAGATCTCGCTGATCATGGGACCATGCGCCGGCGGCGCCGTCTATTCGCCGGCGATCACGGATTTCGTCTTCATGGTGCGCGACACCAGCTACATGTTCGTCACCGGTCCCGACGTGGTGAAGACCGTGACCCACGAGGTGGTGACCGCCGAGGAACTCGGCGGCGCGGCGACCCACTCGACACGCTCGGGAGTCGCCGATCTCGCCTTCGACAACGACGTCGAAGCGCTGACCCGCCTGCGAAGCTTTTTCAATTTTCTTCCACCCAACAATACGTCGAACCCGCCGAAAAGGCCGACACCCGATGTTTCCGACCGCGTCGAGCCCTCCCTCGACACTCTGGTGCCGGACAATCCCAACAAGCCTTACGACATGAAGGAGCTGATCCTGAAGGTGGCCGACGAAGGCGAGTTCTTCGAGACCCAACCGGATTACGCGCGCAATATCATCGTCGGATTCGCGCGCATGGAAGGCTCCACCGTGGGCATCGTCGCCAATCAGCCCATGGTGCTCGCGGGATGCCTCGACATCCAGTCGTCGGTGAAGGCGGCGCGTTTCGTGAGATTCTGCGACGCGTTCAACATTCCCATTGTCACCTTCGTCGACGTGCCCGGCTTCATGCCCGGCACCGCCCAGGAGTACGGCGGCATCATCAAGCACGGCGCCAAGCTGCTGTACGCTTACGCCGAGTGCACGGTTCCCAAGATCACGGTCATCACGCGCAAGGCCTACGGCGGCGCGTACGACGTCATGGCGTCCAAGCATCTTCGCGGCGACGTCAACTTTGCCTGGCCGAGCGCGGAAATCGCGGTGATGGGACCAAAGGGCGCGGTGGAAATCATCTTTCGCGAGGACGCCAAGGACCCCGAGAAGCTCGAGCGGCGCACCGAGGAGTATCGCACCAAGTTTGCCAACCCGTTCATCGCCGGCAGTCGCGGTTACATCGACGACGTCATCCAGCCGCGATACACGCGGAAACGCATCTGTCGCTCACTGGCCATGCTGCGCGACAAAGAGATCAAGAACCCGTGGCGCAAGCACGGCAACATCCCCCTTTGAAGGGAGGCGGACGGTGCATTTGAAAGGAAAGGGTTTTGTCGAGATCGACGTCGGCGATACGTTCGGTGCCACGCTCACCGTCACCGAGAGCCACATCGCGCAGGCCTGCGGCATGTTCGGTGACTTCAATCCGGTTCATTGCAACCAGCGCTTTGCCGAGGCCACGCTGTTCGGTCGCCGCGTACTTCACGGGCCGTTCACCAGTGCGTTGGTCGCCGCGCCGGTGGGCATGTTCTTCGAAGGTACGGCAATCGCCTACCTCGAGCATAACTGCCGCTTCAAGAAACCCGTCTACGCGGGCGATACGCTGACCACCACGTGGACGATCGTCGAAAAAATCGCGAAGGAAAAATATGGTGGCGGGATCGCACGCATGACCGCGAACTGCGTCAACCAGGATGACGACGTGGTCGCCGAGGCGGACGGTGCCATCCTGGTCAGCGACCGGATTCCCGAGTTCGCCGTTTCCCGTTAGCGCCCGGTATCGCGCGTGCGGGCAGCGTGTAGGCCCGCGTCTTTTGACTTTGTCCGCGAATTTCGAACTCCCCGGCCGGCACGAGGCCGGCGGCGTTTTCGCCCGCCAGGCGCCGGGTCGACTCGGAGACCAGCAAACGCGTTCCCGTGTCCTTGTTGAGTTGCTCGAGGCGGGCGGCCAGGTTGACGTCGTTGCCGTGCACCGTGTAGCCGACCTGTGTCGGGGTGCCGACGAGGCCGCCCACCACGCGCCCGCTGTTGATGCCGATGCGCACGTCGAACACGACGTCGTCGCCGAAGCCGCGCTTCGCCACGAGTTCGAGAATCTCTCGCGCGGCGGCGAGGGCGCTCGACGCGTGCGCGGGATCGACGCGAGGCACGTTGAAGCTCGCCAGGATGGCATCGCCCTGGAATTGGCAGATGACGCCGCCATGGCGCTCGATCGGTTCGGCGACGGCGGCGAAGTAGTCGTTCAGGGCGGCAACGAGATTGGTCGGCGCGATGCGTTCGCTGATGCGCGTGAACGATTCGATGTCGATGTGCATGATCGTGGCGTCGCTGGCCTCGCAATCGCCGGCCTCGAGCCGGGTCGACGACCGGCGAACCCGGTCGACGATCTCGCGCGGGAGAAACCGCGCCAGCTCGCGCCCCGTACTTTGCTCGGACACCGCCTCCACCAGCTGGGACTGCGCGCGACCGATGCCGATCCAGAGCACGATGGTCACCGTGAGAATGGAGATGATCTTGTCGAATTCGGCGCCCAGAAGAATTCGGTTCGAAGTCAGGTACTCGGCGTAGTCGCGCGTAATGCCCGCGGATTCGGGGGCCATGGCGACCGCGTAGGCAAGCAGCGCCAGCCAGCCGAGCGCGGCGACGGCGCCCGACAGCACGACATAGGCGGGATCGAAGCGCAACGCGCGAATGGCGATGAAAATGAAGACGTAAAGCAGCGTGGGCGATTTCAGGTAGAAGGAAGGCGGTTGTTGATACTGGATGTGGAAGGTGAATATCAGCCCCATCAGGAGCGTCATGTCGAGAATGACGGAGACGAGCAGCAACGCGCGCGGCAGGCGACGACGGTAGGCGAGCACCAGCCGGGTCACGGTAAACGCGAGGTAGGCGACGATTGCCCATGGCACCGGGGCGAACATCGTATCCTCGGTAAACGCCTTCGGCGAGACGGCGTAGAGCACCGCCATGGTGACGATGAACGCGAACTGCACCCAGCCGATCAGTATTTCGCTGGCGTCCTGGCGAGCGTTTATTGTATCTTGTACCCTTTCGGGGAGGTTGGCTGTCAGGTCGGACCCCGACAGTCGGTTGCGAATGCGTCGAAGCTTGTATCTCACGTTCTCACCTGTTGTCGTCGGCCCGCAACGAGCCGCATCTGACAAATAAGAGGCGTAAAGCAGATCAGAGTTCCGCGTCGGCCTGCCGGAAACCTGGACAACAATGCAATTCTGCCGACTCGGTGCGCCGTCCGGTGCGAGGCGTTCCAATGACCGGTTTCGAGCGAGTATCCCGATGAGCGAATCGAAACGGCTGGACAACGCCAACGTCTTGATCTACAGCCACGATTCGTTCGGACTCGGTCATTTGCGCCGGTGCCGGGAGATCGCCCACTCCCTGGTCGAACATTACAAGGGCCTGCGGGTGTTGATCCTGTCCGGCTCACCGATCATCGGCAGTTTCGATTTTCGCGCACGCGTCGATTTCGTTCGAATTCCCAGCGTCGTGAAGCTGCGCAACGGCGATTACACGTCGCTGAACACCCATATCGATCTTCAGCAGACGCTGTCCATTCGGGCGTCGATCATCAACCACACCGCCCGGGTTTTCGACCCCGACCTGTTCCTCGTGGACAAGGAGCCTCTGGGGCTGCGCGGCGAGGTGCGCGAAACGCTCGACATGTTTCGCGAACGTTCCACCCGCGTGGTGCTCGGCCTGCGCGACATCATGGACGACGCCGAGGCGCTGCGGCGCGAGTGGTCGCGCCGCGACATCGCGGCGGTGCTCGACAGGTACTACGACGAGGTATGGGTCTACGGCCACCGCCTCATGGGCAACCCGCTGGTCGACACCGGGCTGTCGGAGAGTCAGCTCGACCGCCTGCGCTTCACCGGGTACATCATGCGACACGTCCCCCGCGTTTCACTGCCCGACTGGCAGGTGCCCGATCATCCGTACCTGTTGGTGACCACGGGTGGCGGCGGCGACGGCAGGGAGTTGATCGACTGGGTACTACGTGCCTACGAGAGCGGCGCGAAGATGCGCTATCCGGCGCTGGTCGTGCTGGGACCGTTCATGCCCATCGGCGAGCGTCATGACTTCATTCGCCGCATCGGCCGGCTCGACAACGTCGACGTTCGCACCTTCTCGCCCATCATGGAGCTGCTGATGGAGCGCGCCGAGGCGGTGGTCGCCATGGGCGGTTACAACACCTTTTGCGAGATCCTGTCGTTCGACAAGCGGGCGCTGCTGGTGCCGCGGTCGACGCCGCGCCGCGAGCAGTTGATCCGCGCCGAGCGGGCAGCGGCCCTCGGGCTTCTCGGTTTTCTCGACGGCGATGGGCCGCGCAAAACGTCCGACATGGTCGACGCGCTCAACGCGTTGCCGGATCAGAACCTGCCGTCGGCGCGAGGGATCGACCGCATGTTGCACGGTCTCGACGACATCAACCTGCGGGTCAGGGAGTTGATCGGTGGCGGGTCGGCGATGAAATCGACCCGGGTGCTCGGATCGCATTGATCCTGTTTCACGTACAACACCTGCTCGGCTCCGGCCACGTACAACGGGTTCGACTGATTGCCGCCGAGTTGGCCAGGCGCGGCGCCCCGGTCGCGGTGGTTTGCGGCGGCATGCCGATCGCTTCCGCGGCGCCCGAAGGCGTCGAGTGGATCCAGCTCGAGCCGATACGCGCGGCGGACATGGATTTCGCGCGCCTCGTCGATGCGTGCGGCAGGCCCGCCGACGAGGCGTTGTTTTCCCGTCGGGCCGAGGCGCTACGCGCGATTGTCGAACGTCTGCGACCGACGGTCGTGGTCGTCGAGTCCTACCCGTTCGGCCGGCGCGCGTTTGCCGCCGAGATCGACACCCTGCTGACCCACGCGGCGAGCGGCCGCCCTGCGCCCCTCGTCGTCGCGTCGATTCGCGACATCCTGCACCGGCGCAGTGCAAGGCGCGACGAGGAAACGGCGGCGCGCGTCGTCGAGCGTTTCGACGCCGTGTTGGTTCACGGCGATCCGGCGGTCGTGTCGCTCGATGCCTCCTTCGGCGCCTGCGCCGGAATAGCCGCCAGGATCGTTTACACCGGCTACGTGGCGCCGCCCCCCGTACCGCGGGCGGCGATCGCCACCGGCGACGCCGAGGTGGTGGTGTCCGCGGGCGGCGGCGCGGCCGGCAGGCGGCTCTACGAAGTGGCGCTCGAGGCTGCTCTAACCGGGTTCGTAGCGCGACCGTGGCGCCTGCTGGTGGGGTCGGCGCTGGATGACGAGGCGTTTTCCGCGCTTTCACGGCGTGCCGGTGGAAGAGTTCGCGTCGAGCGCAATCGGGACGATTTTCGCGACGTGTTGGCCAGGGCCGCGGCGTTGGTGAGCCAGGCCGGTTACAACACGGTTTGCGACGTGATGGTGACGGGCGTGCCGTCGCTGCTGGTGCCCTTCGAGGGCAGCGGGGAGACAGAGCAGTTGCAGCGGGCGCGTCGTTTCGCCGACCTCGGACGATGCCGATTCATGCGCGAAGGCGAACTCGATGCAGCGGTTCTCACCCGGCGCCTCGAGGAAATCCTCGCCGCGCCCGGGCCGATCCAGCCCGAGATCGACCTCGGCGGCGTCGACCGATCCGCCGACTGGCTGTTGGCCAGGATGTGAATGCCGCGCCGTCTTTGCGTTACAATCAGCCGCGCGACCTGCCGCGCGATCAAGCCCGGGTCGCGATCCCTGATACAACGCGTCACGCCGGACCACTTTCCCCGATGAACAAACTCACCTCCCTGTTGCAGAGCCGCGGCTGGCTGTTGGCCGATGGCGCCACCGGCACCAATTATTTCCAGATGGGCCTGGGGCCGGGCGATGCACCGGAGCTGTGGAACGTCGACCATCCGGAGCGAGTGAGCGAACTTCACCGGCGATTCATCGAGGCCGGTTCGGATATCGTGCTGACCAACACCTTCGGCGGAAACGCGTACCGCCTGAAGTTGCACAAGGCCGAGTCGAAGGTTAACGAGCTCAATCGCCGCGCTGCCGAGCTGGCGCGACGCGCGGCGGAGGAATCCGGGCGCGACGTGGTGGTGGCCGGATCCATGGGGCCCACCGGCGAGATCCTCGAACCCGTCGGCTCGTTGAGTCACGCCGACGCCGTGGCGGCCTTCGAAGAGCAGGCGCGCGGCCTGCGCGACGGCGGGGTGGACGTGTTGTGGCTGGAAACCATGTCCTCGACCGAGGAACTGCGCGCGGCCGTCGAGGCGGCGCGTCGAACCGCCATGGAGTACGTGTCCACATTGAGCTTCGACACCAACGGCAATACCATGATGGGCGTTACCCCCGACGGCCTGACGCGCGCATGCCTGGCACTCGATCCCAAGCCCCTGGCATTCGGCACCAACTGCGGCGTCGGCGCCGCCGAGGTGGTCGCCACGATTCTCACCATGAACACGGCCCTGGATGGACTCGACGCCAATCTCGTGGCCAAGGCCAATTGCGGCATTCCCGAGTACCACGACGGCAAGATCGTCTACAACGGCACGCCGGAACTGATGGCGCGCTACGCGGTGTTGGCGCGTGACGCCGGCGCGCGGATCATCGGCGGATGTTGCGGCACCACGCCGGAACACGTCGCCGCCATGCGTCGCGCACTCGAGGAAAACGCATCGGGCGAGCGTCCCGCCATCGAAGTGGTCGTCTCGGAGCTCGGGCCCATCAGCGCCGGCGCCATGCGCTGCTGCACCGCGCCCGGCGAGCCGGCGGCGGTGGAGCCCAGGCGCGGCGGTCGCCGGCGGCGCCGCGGCGCCGGTTGATTATCCGTTCCATGCGACACACGGCGCAGGACGACGTGTCCTTGTCGCCCCTACCCGGACTGAATAGTGCGTCATCTGTTCATCATGGATCCGCTGGAAGCGGTAAAGCCCTGGAAGGACACCACGTATTTCCTGATGTTGGCGGCGAGCCAGCGCGGGCACGAGATATTCGTTACCTCGCAGGCTGAGCTCACCCTGCGCCAGGACACGCTTGTCGCACGGGCGCGTCCCGTCGACGTGTTCGACGATCACGAGAAACCCTTCGCACCCGGTGACCATGCGCCGATCGACGTCGCGGGCATGAACGTCGTATGGGAGCGCACCGACCCGCCCGTCAACCGGCGCTACCTGTACGCGTCGCTGTTCCTGGATTTCCTTCCCGACGGCGTGCAGGTGATCAATCGTCCGCGCGCGATTCGCGACTGGAACGAAAAGCTCGCCGCGCTGAAGTTCCCGCACCTGACCCCCGATACCCTGGTGACGCGCAGTGTGCAGGAGATCCACGAGTTCGTGCGCCGGCACGAACGGGTAACCCTCAAGCCGGTCGACGGCCACGGTGGCAAGGGTATTCGTTTCTGCCACCAGGCGTCGCCGGACCTCGACGAGCTGATCGCTTCGGCGACGGCGAACGGACAACGCTGGACCATCGCCCAGGAATACCTGCCGCGGGCCACGGAAGGCGACAAGCGCATCCTGTTGCTGCACGGGGAGATCCTCGGTGCGGTATTGCGCCTGCATGCCGAGGGACAGGAACTCAACAACCTCGACCAGGGCGGCAGCGCGAACGCGACCACGATCACCGCGCGCGACGAGGAAATCTGCGCCGCCGTCGGCCCCGCGCTTCGCGAGGCCGGTATCGTCTTCGCCGGTATCGACGTGATCGGTGACATGCTCATGGAGGTCAACGTCACCAGTCCCACGGGTCTCCAGGAAGCGTCAAGGTTTGCCGGACGATCACTGCACCTGGAGATCATCGACCGTCTCGAGAATCCAACAGGCAAGTGAATTCACGAACTACCCCGGACGTCTTCGGGCCGCCGGCGAGCCGACTTCCGCGGAATTCGGAGGAAACTCCGGCGGGTGGTACACTACAAAAGCGTATGCCCGGGGTCCGTGGGCCGGGGTGGCGGGGCGATCGAAGACATTGCCGGCTGCCATACCGCTTCCTGGATACGACAAATCATTGCGACAAGCATGAAGTGAACCCGACGGGCGAAGGCATCACCGGTTGCGGACTGGCGGGTGCGCCGCGAGAGGGGTGCGATGCGGAAATTTCCAGGTCGATTTGAGCGGGCGGGAATCCGGAGGCGATCCCGTGAGTGACGTGCGTCGCAAGCTTACCGCGGTGCTGATCGCCGACGTCCAGGGCTACGCCCGGCTCATGGAGATCGACGAGGAGACCACCCGGCATTCCCTGAACAAGCACCGCGCCCGGTTGCGCGAGCTCGTCGAAAGCGCGGCGGGACGCGTCATCGATACCTCCGGCGACAGCGTGCTCGCCGGATTCGATAGCGTTAAGGGTGCCGTGGAATGCGCCGTCGAGTTCCAGCGCGAGGTCAAGCTGTATAACGTCGGCGTGCATCACACCGAGCAGATGGAGTATCGCATCGGCGTGAACGTCGGCGACGTGCTGCAGGATGGCGCGGGCATCTACGGCGATGCCGTAAACATCGCGGCGCGAATCCAGGAGCTGGCGCCGCCGGGCGGCGTGTGTGTGTCCGGTGCCGTGCGCGAGCTGGTGGAAGGCCGTGTACGCTTCGGCTTTCAATTCCTGCGCGAACAGCGCGTCAAGAACAAGAGTCGCTCGGTTCGCGTGTTTCGCGTTCTGACCGGCCAGCGAGCGGACCTGCGAACGCTTCCCGGTTCGGTACCGCTGCGCCTGACGCTCAGCGACGAGCCGGGCATCGCGGTACTGCCTTTCGTGAATCGCGGAGGCGCCGACGACAGGCAGTATCTCGGTGACGGGATCGCGGAGGATATCATCACCGAGTTGTCGAGGTTCCGCTCGATTCACGTCATGGCGCGCGCCACGTCGTTTTCCTATCGCGACGAGAGCGATCGTTACCGCAAGCTGCTCGAGGAGCTCAACGTGCAATACGCCCTCGAGGGAAGCATCCGCTCGGTGGGTTCGAAGACGCGCATCACCGCGCAGCTGGTGGAATGCGAGACCGGCAAACAGATCTGGGGCGACCACTACACGCACGACGCGGATGCCATATTCGACGTACAGGACGAAGTGGTAAGCCTGATCGTCTCCATGCTCGAAAATCGATTGCTAAAGGATCGCATGCGCCTGCCGGAGCGCTCCAACGTGCATACCCATCGCGCCTATGACCATTGGCTCAAGGGAAACCAGGCCGTCGAGCGCATGGGTGCGGACGGCGGCGCCATGGCCGAATCGTGGTTCAACAAGGCCATCGAACTGGACCCGGAGTTCTCTCGCGCTTATACCAGCCTCGCGTCGATCCACTACCTGCGCGCCATCCGCTCTCCCGGCGCCGCCGACTGGGAATCGCAAGTCGCGCACGCACTCGAACTCAGTCGCACCGCGGTGCGGTTCGATGCGTCCGACGGACGTGCCCACGCGAATGTCGGCTGGGGTTGCCTGCTGGTTCGCGATTTCGAGGCGGCGCGCCACCACTACGACCTGGCGGGAGACATCAACCCCAACGACGCCGACATCCTGATGTCCCGCGCGCGCGCGGACGGCTTGCTGGGCGTCCCGGAGTCCGGTATCGAGTTGGCCACCCGCGCCCTGCGACTCAACCCGGTGCACCCGGCGCACTACCTGGATTTCATGGGCGAGATCAAGTTCTTCGCGGGACGCTACGACGACTGCGTGCACACGATCGCCTCGCATTCGGCGATGGCGCCGGAATATGCCGCCTTGTTGGCCGCTGCCCATGGATTGCTTGGCGCGCGCTCGTCGGCACGCGAAGCCACGAACCGATTCGTCGAGCGAGTGCGTGCATCATGGCAGGGAGAGGGCGTTCCGGATATGGCGCAGTGCCTGGCGTGGCTGGATCGCCTGTTGCCATTGAAAAATCCCCAGGACCGGCGGCGCCTGTTCGATGGACTGTACGCCGCCGGCGTCGAACTGGCGTCTTCGGTCGCCGACGGTGACGGGGCTCACTACCGCCCCGGGTCCGCCGGCTCGTCCGCATCGGAGTAGGCCGTCGAAGGGCGGAATTTACTATTGACAACGGACTTAAGATTTCTCCATTTACAGGCGTTTAACTTTAGAATCACCACGCTGACAGCATAATACGATCGACAAAAGGCGGGAAATGCAATACCGCCTTCCGCGGCGATCCCGATCGCCGAACGTGGCCAACACTCTTCATCGGCCACGAACCCGTTGAAGCAACGAATAATTCCGAAGGTAGTCTCATGAAGAAATCACCCAACCAGTACCCGGCATGGGCCGCAACGCTCGCCGTCGCGTTCGCTCTGCTCGCGGGCGGTTTTTCTCCCGCCTACGCCGACAACGGTATCGAGAGCTTGCGCGAAGCGGGCAAGGCCTTCTCGTCGGTGGCCAAGCAGGTATCGCCGGCGGTCGTATTCATCAGCGTTGAGAAGATCGAGGAAGTCGGTTCCGGCCGCGAAGGGTTTCCCTTCGACGACGAATTCTTTCGCCGCTTCTTCGACCAGCCCTTTCCCGACGGCCGGTTTCGCAACCAACCGCGACAGCGGCGCGTTCAGGGACAGGGGTCGGGCTTCATCGTCTCCAAGGACGGATACATCCTTACCAATAACCACGTGGTTGGAGACGCCGACGAGGTGACCGTTCAACTGCAGGACGGCCGTGAACTTACCGCGCGCCAGATTGGCAGCGACGCGCGAAGCGACGTCGCGGTGATCAAGGTCGACACCGACGACGAGTTGCCCGTCCTGGAACTCGGCGATTCGGATCAACTCGAAGTGGGCGAGTGGGTGCTGGCCATCGGCAGCCCGTTCGGCCTGTCCCATACGTTGACCGCCGGGATCGTCAGCGCCAAGGGGCGAAGCAGTGTCGGCATCACCGACTATGAGAACTTCATTCAAACAGACGCCGCGATCAACCCCGGCAACTCGGGCGGTCCGCTGGTCGATCTCACCGGCAGGGCGGTCGGAATGAACACCGCGATCTTCAGCCGCAGCGGCGGCTACATGGGTATCGGCTTCGCCATCCCGATCAACATGGTCCGCAACATCATGGACCAGCTCATCGACAGCGGACACGTAACGCGTGGATACCTGGGCATCCTCATACAGGACCTCACCCAGGAGCTCGCCGAGTCGTTCGACCTCGAGAACATCCGGGGCGTCCTGATCGCCAGCGTGACGGACGACAGTCCGGCAGAACGCAGCGGCCTCAAGCAGGGTGACGTGGTGATCAAGTTCGACGGCCGCAAGGTCACCGAGGTCGGCGCGTTTCGCAACCAGGTGTCGATGGTTACCCCAGGAAGCGTGGTCAGCATGACCGTCATTCGCGACGGCAGGGAAGTCGAGCTCGACGTGGAGATCGGCACGCTGCCCGACGATGTCGGCGCCGTCGTATCGCCCGAAGAGGAGTC
>JAUIEZ010000146.1 GCA_030429665.1 Gammaproteobacteria bacterium
CCCGGCGTCGGCGAGAACCTGCAGGATCACCTGGAAGTGTACTTCCAGTATCGCTGCACCAAGCCGATTACCCTGAACAGTCGCCTGGGACTGGCCAGCAAGGCCGTCATCGGGGCGCGTTGGATGTTGTTCAAGAGCGGCCTTGGCGCGACCAACCATTTCGAATCCTGCGCGTTTATCCGATCGCGCGCCGGTTTGAAATGGCCCGATATCCAGTACCATTTTCTGCCCGCAGCGATGCGTTACGACGGTCAGGCGGCGTTCAAGGGCCACGGTTTCCAGGTGCATGTGGGCCCCAATAAGCCGAAGAGCAGGGGGCATGTCCGGATTCGCTCGGCCGATCCGGCGTCCAAGCCGCGGATCTTGTTCAACTACCTGGAGCAAGAGGACGACCGCGCCGACTGGCGCGCCTGCGTACGGCTAACCCGCGAGATCATTGCCCAAGCCGCGTTCGACGAATTTCGCGGTTCCGAGATCCAGCCCGGTGAGCACGTCGAGAGCGACGAAGAGATCGATGCCTGGGTGCGCGCCAATACGGAGAGCGCCTATCATCCGTCGTGCACCTGCAAGATGGGAGCGGACGATGATCCCTTCGCGGTGCTCGACGAGCGGTGCCGGGTTCGGGGCGTCGACGCGTTGCGGGTCGTCGATTCGTCGGTTTTTCCGACGATCACGAACGGCAACCTGAACGCGCCGACCATCATGGTCGCGGAGAAGGCAGCCGACCTGGTCAAGGGTGCGGCGCCGTTGCCGCCCTCGGACGAGCCCTACTACGTCGACGAGCGCTGGAAAGAGCGTCAACGTCCGGGTTTAACGGATCGCAGCGAACGGTAGGTGACCCGGAAGGAATTCCGCTCGAGCGGCTCCTAAGTTCGCGCGTCTGCCCGCTTCACGCGGCGCCTTGCAGGCGGGACAGTGGGTCCTGTTTGAAGAACGCCTTGAAGTGGCCGTAAATCCGGGGGTATTCGGCGTTCAACACGTCCGGCATCTCGAAGAATGCCTCTGTGAACACGGCGAAAAATTCGGCGGGAGACTCGGCCGCGTAGGAGTCGATCAGGGTGTTTTCGCCGCGAATGACGCGCGTCGAGAAATTCTCGTAGGCGTCGCCGAAGTCCTTCCCCCATTCACGCGCCGTGTCGTCGCGCGGTAACGGCGGCCGGCCGTTGGTGTGGCCGTCCACCGAGTCGAGCGTGTGTGCCAGCTCGTGGATCACGACGTTGTGACCCTCGAAGTCGAGGTTTGCCTCAATCTCCGACCAGGCCAGCACCAGGGTACCGTGTTCCCAGGATTCACCGCCCCGTTCCTCGTGGTAGTCGTGGACCACGCCGTACTCGTCGCGTTCGGTGATCTTGCTGAGAAACGGCTCCGGGTATACCACCACGGCGAGAAGCTTGTCGTACCAATGCAATCCCAGGTTCAGTATCGGCAGGCAGGCCTGAAGGGCGATGATCTGCTTCATCGACGCGGTAAGCTCGATGCCTCGCACCGGCTCGAACGTCTTGTCGGCGAGAAACAGCGCCGCCAGTTCGCGGAGACGCCGTGCCTCTTGCCCCTCTACACCGCGCAGTACCGGCAGGCGCCGCCAGGCGTTACGCCACGCGCCTTCCGACGTGTCGCTACGCCGAAGAATTCGCCGGTTTCGCCAGTCTCGTATGATCCGGAACAAGTGACCGTGACGGGTTGTTGATGGGTGGCCGTGTCCTGTGCGAACGAGCGCAGTCGCCGGACTGCTCGCTAGGATAGCGGGACGGCGCGGTAAAGAAAATCGATCACGGCCCGAAAGGCGACGCCATGCAGGCGGCGATCGGGCGCCGACTTCGCTGAACCGGCGCCCGTCTGTCGCCTTCGCTACGAGTAGGAGTAAGTTTCCGGGCTCGCCTCCTTCTCGCGGCTTCGACCTGCCGAGAGCTTGCGCAGCGCGACGTAGAAAACCGGCGTCAGGAACAATCCGAACAAGGTAACGCCGATCATTCCCGAGAATACGGTCACACCCATGACGTGCCTCACCTCGGCGCCGGCCCCGGTGGCCAACACCAGGGGAACCACCGCCGCGATGAACGTGATCGACGTCATCACGATGGGCCGCAATCGCAGCCGACATGCCTCCAGCGCGGCGTCCACGATGCCGCGTCCCTGTCGTTCGAGTTCACGGGCGAACTCGACGATCAGGATGGCGTTCTTGCTGGCCAGTCCCATCATCACCACCAGCCCGACCTGGACGAAAATGTTGTTGTCACCCCCGGTGTACCAGACCCCGAACAGGGACGACAGCATACCCAAAGGCACGATCAGGATAACCGCGAGAGGCAACACCCAGCTCTCGTACAGTGCGGCGAGGGCCAGGAACACCAGCAGCAGCGCCAGGGGAAACACCACCAGTGACGCGTTGCCCTGGTTGACCTGCTGGTAGGAAAGATCCGTCCACTCGAAGTCCATGCCACGGGGAAGTACCCGGGGCGCGAGATTCTCGACCACCTCGATGGCCTCCGCCGACGAGATCACCCTCGGATCGGACTCGCCCAGGATGTCCGCGGCGGGATAACCGTTGTAGCGGATCACCGGGTCCGGGCCATAGGTCTGCGTGATGTTCACCATGGAGCCGATCGGCACCATCTGGCCGGCGCTGTTGCGGGTACGCAGCCGGGCGATGTCCTCGACTTCGTCGCGGAACGGCGCGTCGGCCTGGGCGATCACCTGGTAGGTGCGGCCGAAACGGTTGAAGTCGTTCACGTAGCTCGACCCGAGGTACACCTGCAGCGTCTCGAAGATATCGCTGATGGCCACCCCTTGTGCCTTTGCCTTGGTGCGATCGACATTGGCTTCGAGTTGCGGCACGTTCGACTGGTACGAGCTGAACGGAAATCCCATGCCCGGCACCTGGCTGAGCGCGCCGGACAGGGTTTTCACCGCGGTCTGCAGTTCGCCGTAGCCCAACCCCCCGCGGTCCTGCACGTAAAGCGAGAAGCCGGAGCCGCTGCCGATGCCGAGTATGGGCGGCGGCATGAAGGCGAAGGCGAATCCCTCCTGCAACGCGGAGAACCGGCCCATGAGTTCCCCGGCAATCTGCGCTGCCGGGCGGTCGCGTTCCTCGAACGGATCGAGTCCGAAGAAAACCGTGCCGCTATTCGGCGTATTGGTGAACTGCAAGGGGTTCAGGCCGGGGAAGGCTACCGCGTCGGCGACACCCTCTGTCTCCAGGGCAATGGCGCTGATCTTTTGCACCATCTCGTCGGTGCGGTCGAGCGAGGCCCCCTCCGGCATCTTGACGCCGCCGATGAGGTAGAGCTTGTCCTGCGTGGGTATGAAGCCGCCGGGTATCTCGCGGAACAAGAAGGCGGTGCATCCCAACAGCACCAGGTACACGGCGATCATCAACGGCGTACGCTTCAGCGCCGGCCGTCCGCCGGCCGCGTAGGCGTTCGCGCCATTCCGGAACAGCCAGTTGAAAGGCCGGAACAGCCAGAACCCGAACAGCGTGTTGAGGATGCGTGTTACCAGGTCAGGCGGCGCGCCGGCGGGTTTCAGAAGCACGGCCGCCAACGCCGGGGAAAGACTCAGCGAGTTGATCGCCGAGATGACCGTGGAGATGGCGATGGCCACCGCGAACTGCCGGTAGAACTGACCGGTCACACCCTCGAGAAACGCCATCGGCACGAACGCCGCGCACAACACCATGGCAATGGCGATGACCGGTCCGCTCACCTCGCGCATGGCCTGGTGGGCGGCGGCCTTTGGCGTCAGGCCGTTCTCGATGTTTCTCTCGACGTTTTCCACCACGACGATGGCGTCATCGACGACGATGCCGATTGCCAGCACCAGGCCGAACAGGGTCAGCGTGTTGATGGTGAAGCCGAGCAGGAGCAGCACCGCGAACGTACCCACGATCGAAACCGGTACCGCCAGCAGCGGGATGATCGACGCGCGCCATGTCTGCAGGAACAGCACCACCACGAGCACGACCAGCACCACTGCCTCGAGCAGCGTATCGATGACCGAGCGGATCGAGTCGCGCACGAAGGTGGTCGGGTCGTAAACGACTTCGTACGTCACGCCCTCGGGAAACATCTCCGACAACTCGGCCATCTTGTCGCGCACGTTGTTCGACAGCTCGATCGAGTTCGAACCCGGCGCCTGGAAGATGGGAATCGCCACCGCCTGCTGGTTGTTGAGCTGCGAGCGCAGGCTGTATTGCGAGGCGCCGAGTTCCAGGCGCGCGATGTCGGCAAGGCGCGTGAGCTCACCGTTGTCGCCGGTGCGCACGACGATGTCGCCGAACTCCTCCTCGGTCACCAGCCGGCCGCGCGCGTTGATGGATACCAGGAAATCCGACGCGGTGGGCATCGGCGGCGCGCCGAGCTGCCCGGCCGATACCTGCAGGTTTTGTTCGCGCACCGCGGCGATGATGTCCCCGGCCGTCAGGCCGCGGGCCGCGGCACGGTCCGGGTCGATCCAGATGCGCATGGAGTAGTCGCCGGCGCCGAAGATGAACACCTCGCCGACGCCGGAAACGCGAGCCAATTCGTCCTTGATGCGCAGCGTCGCGTAGTTGCCGAGGTACGTCGTGTCGTATCGACCGTCGGGAGACAGCAGATGTACGACCATCGTCAGGTCCGGCGATTGCTTCTGCGCGGTGACGCCCAGTCGTCGCACGTCCTCCGGGAGGCGAGCCAGCGCGGTGTTGACGCGGTTCTGAACCTGCACCTGCGCCTGGTCGATGTCGGTGCCGGGCTTGAACGTGACCGTCGTCATCAGCACGCCGTCGCTGCCCGCCACGGACTTCATGTACATCATGTTCTCGACGCCGTTGATGGCCTCTTCGATCGGCGTTGCCACCGTATCGGCGATGACCTTCGGATTGGCCCCGGGATAGACGGCGCGCACCGCCACCGTGGGTGGAACCACGTCGGGATACTCCGTTACCGGAAGCATCGGTACGGCGATGCCGCCGGCGACAAAGATCAGGATGGAAAGGACCGCCGCGAAAATGGGCCGGTCCACGAAAAATCGCGAGAAATTCATGAGCTGGACGCGCCTCCGTCGCCGTCGATGGACGATCCCCCGTCACCGGCCGTGGCCGGCGCCGAGGCGGGAGCGGCCGGCGGGTCGCCCATCTCGATGACTTGCGGCGCGACCGGCATGCCCGGGAAGTAGACCTTTTGCACGCCGTGGACGATCACGCGGTCTTCCGGTCCCAGCCCCTCGTTAATGATGCGCAGTCCCTCGACAGCGCGGCCGAGGTTCACGTCGCGCCGTTGGGCGGTATTTCCATCGCCGAGCACGTAGACGAACTTGCGGTCCTGGTCCGTCAAGATGGACTTCTCGTCGACGAGCATCGCGCTTTCGATTTCATGGCCCTGGAGCCGCACCCGTGCGAACAGGCCGGGCGTGAAAGCACGGGAGTCGTTGCTGAACACCGCTCGCGCGCGAATCGTGCCGGTGTCGGAATTGAGCTGATTGTCGACGAAGTCGAGTACGCCGCGATGCGGGAACCCTTCCTCGTTGGCGAGACCGACGAACACCGCGTTGCGCGCGCCGCGTCGGACGAGGGCCTTGGAATTGAGGTAGGCCTGCTCGTCGGTTTCGAAGTACACGTACACCGGGTCGAGTGAAACCACGGTGGTCAGCAGCGTGCCGGCCGCCTCGACGAGATTGCCCTTGGTCACGAGGGCGCGACCGATGCGACCGTCGATGGGCGAGCGAACCTCGGTGAACTCGAGATCCAGTTTCGCGATGTCGACGGCGGCGCGGGCGGCCTGCACCGCGGCGCGAACCTGGGCCTCCGCCGCGACCTTCTGGTCGTGAAGTTCCCGGGAAATCGTATTGGACTTCAGCAACTGGCGGGCGCGCCGGGCCTCGTTGCGTGCCGGCTCGACCTGGGCAAGGGCACCGGCGAGTTCTGCCTCGGCCCGGCTCAGGGCGGCCTGGTAGGGACGCGGGTCGATGACGAACAGCACGTCGCCGGCGGTGACTTCGCTACCCTCGGTAAAATGCACCGACTCGATGGCGCCCGACACCCTTGGGCGAATCTGCACCGTCTCCACCGCTTCCACGCGACCGGTAAACTCGTGCCACTGGTTGATCTCGCGCACCAGCACGGGCGCGACGCTCACCGGCGGCGGGGGCGGTCCGGCCGCCTGTTCTTCCGCGCGAACGCCGCCCGCCGATGCGGTCAGGACCGCGGCGAGCAGGAAGGCCGGCGCGAGGAATCCGCGGCAGTCGAGGGCGGCGCGTGCCGGTCTGGCCGCCGTGCCGCCTTCGATTGTTCCGTCGTGTGCTCTCTGGTCTGATTTTTCGCGTTTCATGGAAAATTCCCGGTTCGGCTGTGCTCAGTCGTCGAACGGCACGTGCCGAATTCGACAGTGCATGCTTGAGGGCGCATAATTGGCGTCGAATATCGACATGACCAGTCGGTAATGTGGAATTCATTGTTCCATATCTTGAACTAATCCCCGATTTCCCCGCCTCTCCGGGACGCTCAATGGCATGACCATCGATTTCAACGACACAATCATGTTCGTCAAGGTGGTCGAAACCGGCAGCTTCACGGCGGCCGCCCAGGCGCTGGACATCCCCAAGGCGACCCTGAGCCGCAAGGTGAAGCAACTCGAGCAGCGTCTCGGCGCGCACCTGCTCAAACGAACCACCCGGCGGATCGGCCTGACCGAGGCCGGTGCGGTGTACTACGAACGCAGCGCGGCGATCGCCCGGCAACTCCAGGACGCCGAGTCGGCCGTCAGCCAGCTCAGCAATTCGCCGCGCGGCTGGCTGCGATTCACCGCGCCCTACACGCTGGGCTGCGACTGCATCTCGCCGCTGTTGCCCGAGTTCATGGAACGCTACCCGGACGTTCGCGTGGAGATGTACCTGACCAACGAACGATTGTCGCTGGTCTCCAGCAATATGGACCTCGCGCTTCGAATTGGCGATCTGCCCGACTCGACCCTTTCGGCGCGACGACTGGCCAGCATGGGCATGTGCCTTTACGCCAGTCCGGACTACCTGGATCGACACGGCGAGCCAGCCGGGCCCGACGACCTCGGCTCCCATCGCGTTTTGGCGTTCGACGTTCACCGCCACAACGGCCGCTACACTTGGCCGCTCGCGGCCGGTGGAGAAACCGTGGAGGTGGCCGTCAGCCCGGTGCTCGTGGCAAACGATCCGCCGAGCCTGTTCAACGCGGTGCTCGCCGGTGTCGGGATCGGGTTGATCAGCGACTCCTTCGGCAATACCGCGGTCGAGCAGGGTCGACTGCGGCGGGTGTTGCCGGCGTGGTCCGGTCCGCGCGTCGAGTTGAACGCCGTCTATCCCCCGGGTCGCATTCGCGTGCCCAAGGTGCGGGCGTTCGTCGACTTCCTCGCCGAGCACATGCAGATGGATCGCGCGGCGGCGCGCATGCTTTGCCTGCAGACGTTGACCACGTGTGGGGGCGTCGAAGCGAAACCCGCCACGGCGCGAGAAGCGGCCAACGACAAGCGCGACACGGTCGTGGAGGCGGGTCGAACGGCGATTACGTAGCCGTTTCGCCGCCGAAACGGCCGGCCGATAGATGTCACCCGCCGCGATGGCGGTCGAAACCCAGGGCGTCCCGGGTCGCCGGGTCGTCGGCGATTTCGCGAACCTCGACGCATCCGAGGCGGCAGCCGGGGATACGCGAAGCGACCTCGACCGCCTCGTCGCGATCCCGCGCGCGAATCACGTAGTAGCCGCCCAGTAGTTCCTTGGTCTCCGCGTAGGGACCGTCGGTCGTGGAGACTTCGTCGCCGCGTACGCGTACGGTGGTCGCCGTCTCCGGTGGCAACAACCGGTTGGACGCGACGAAGTGCCCGCTGGAGCGAATGACTTCGGTGAACTCGCGATATTCCTCGTAATGCCGCGTTGCTTCCTCCTCGGTCATGTGCTCCATGACACGTTCGGCGCAGATCAGGCAAAGGTAGAGCACGGCGTTTCCTCCAGACGATGAGTTGCTTTTCCCGACGGATTGTCGATCGGCAGGGTGACGATTCGACATCGCGATGCGTCGTTCAACGGCGCGTGGCGACCAGGTGTCGCAGCGTCAGCAGCCCGAAAACGGGACCGGGGAGCAACAGCCAAAAAATGAAGCGTGGTCCCAGCAGCGGCAGCAGGTAATCGACTAGTTGAATACTGGCGATGGTCAGCGAGAAGCCGATGGCGTTGGCGATGGTCAGCGCGGATCCCACGTAGGCGCGCGGCGCGTGGGTGGCATTCAGCGCGGAAAGCTGCGGCGAATCGCCCACCACGGTGATGCCCCACGCCAGCAGAAAGCCAATAAAAAGTACCGGCGGCGCGTGGAACGCCAATGGCGCGCACAGGCAGCACAGTCCCGATACGAAAAGATGCGACGAAGCCACCCGCGCGCTGCCATACCGACGCGACAGTAAACCGCCCAGCACGCAGCCGGCGCCGCCGGCCGCGATGACGGCGAAGGCCCAGAGCGAAACGTTCCACTCGATCGATCGGGTCGCGGCATAGGCGGCCAGCCAATACGGCACGAAGGCCCACATCGTGTACAGTTCCCACATGTGCCCGAAATAACCGAAAGCAGAGGCGCGATAGGACCTGGAGCGGAAGATCGTCGACAGCGCCCGCGGGTCGAACGGCGTTCCGCGAGGCAGGTGCGGGCCGTCCGGTACGCAGGCCGCCATGACCAGCGCGCCAACAGCGGCCAACACTGATACGCCGTAGATCACGGTCTCCCAGGGCAGCGACGTACCCAGGCCGCGGAGCAGGTGGGGCGTGGCGGTGCCCAGCACCAATGCGCCGACCAGGTAGCCGAGGGCGCGTCCGAGTCCTTCGTCGTACCACGAGGCCGCGATCTTCATGCCCACCGGGTAAATGCCGGCAAGAAAAAACCCCGTGGAGAATCGCAGCGCCAGCAGCACGGCCAGGCTGTCGGCCAGCGGGACCACCAGCAGGTTCGAGAGCGCGCCGGCCAGCGAGCACACCAGGAAAACGCGGCTTGGAGAATAGCGGTCCGCGACCGCCAGCGCGGCAAACACCACGGTGCCCACGATAAAGCCGAGTTGCACCGCCGAGGTAAGGTAGCCCACGCCCGGCCCGACAAGCCCAAGGTGCCTTTGCAGGTCGTCGGCCACCGCATTGCCGGCAAACCACAGCGACGTTCCTGTAAACTGGGCAAAGACGATCGTCGGAAGAACGTGGACTGGTCGTTGCAAGTCGCACCTGTTGAATGAATCCCGCTCGGCAACACTTATGATCGGGATTTCGAACGCTGTCAACGCTGTCATTTACCCGAATCATGAGTCAAGCAATCGCTAGCGCCGGCAGGCTTCGGGCCGTTCCCCTGTCGGCTTTCGCCATCGTCATGGGGATGACCGGGCTGGCCATCGCCTGGTTGCACGCCGCGTCGATACTCTCGCTGCCGGCGGTGATCGGAGACGGACTGCTCATCTTCTCCGTCGCGGTGTTTTGTATTCTAGGCGTTACCTATGGCGCCAAGGCGCTGCTTTACCCCGATGCCGTCGCCGCCGAGCTCGGCCACCCCGTCAAGCGCAATTTTCTTCCCGCGGTCACCATCGGTGTCATGTTGACCAGTATCGCCGTGGTCACGAAGCGTCCCGCCCTGTCCGCCTGGCTGTGGATGGCCGGTGCGCCCGCGCACCTGATGCTCACGTTGTGGGTGATCTCGACGTGGATCGATCACGTGCGCCACGAGATAGCGCATGTCAATCCGACCTGGTTCATTCCCGTGGTGGGCAATATCATGGTGCCCGTCGTGGGTGTTCAACATGCGCCGGCGGAGGTCTCGTGGTTCTATTTTTCCTTCGCGGTGATGTTTTGGCTGATACTGACGACCATCATTTTTTACCGCGTGATATTCCACGACCCGATACCCGAACGGCTGATGCCGACGCTCTTCATCCTGATCGCGCCGCCTGCGGTGGGATTCGTCGCATACATCGCGTTGACCGGCGAGTTCGACGTTTTCGCCCGCGTACTGTACTACGCCGCGCTGTTTCTCACGTTGCTGCTGGCCTGCCAGGTTCGCCGATTCAGCGCGCTCTCGTTTTCCCTGTCGTGGTGGGCGTATTCCTTTCCGGTAGCGGCGATCACCATTGCCACCCTGGAAGTGTATTCGCTCACCGGCTTGGCATTTTTTCGCTATCTTTCGGTCGTATTCCTGGCGCTCGTGAGCATCCTGCTGTTTGCGCTGACGTCGCGCACGTTGCTGAGCATCGGCCGCGGCGAATTCGCCGACGGCGACTGACGGGCGCCTAGCGTAGGGATTCCAGGTTGGCTTTCAGCGCGACGTTGGCTCGCTTCAGTTCCTCGGCAAACTTGTGTGCGAGATCCTCGTCCGCACCGAGATACCGCTCCGCGGCCTTGCGGTGCTTGCGGCTGGCGTGGTCGACGGTCTGCGACAGGGACTTCTGGATCGCTTCGACGACGGCCTTACGTTGATGTTCGGAAAGTTTGCTGCCGAGAGCCGCCTCTATCGACGATAGCGTCTCGTTGGCGATCTTGTCTAAAGACATGCGGTTCACCCCGGGTGTTGTCGTTGTCCCGACCGAAACGTTAGCATAGATTGGGGGCCGGGGTATAACCGGTAGCCGCAGGGTGGATTGTGTCAGGCCGGTGATAATCGTCACCGTCGGTGAAGGCTGCAGCCCTTTCCCCGTCCCCGGACTCGCAATCAAGGCGAAGGTTTTTCATGTCATCGATAAATATACAGTTTACCCGGTTTTCGGCCTTCTACAGCCCGCTGATCTCTGCCATTTCCGGCGGCTTTCTCGCCGACGAGGGGCTCGAAGCGAGTTACTCCGTGGCGCCGGCGGGCAAGAGCGCCATCGAGGCATTGGTGGACGGCAGCGCCCACGTCGTGCAGTCGGCGTTGTCGCAGGGATTGTCGTCGCTGGCGAGAGGCCAGCAGCCGCCCGCCGTGCACTTCGCGCAAATCAACGAGATGGACGGTTTCTTTCTCGCCGCGCGCGAGCCCGACCCGGCGTTTGGCTGGGACAAGCTCAAGGGTCGCGAGGTGCTCGTCGACCACGGCGTACAGCCGCTCGCCATGTTTCGCTATGCGTGTCACAGGAAAGGCATTGAGCTAGCGGACCTCGACGTCATCGATGCCGGTAGCGCGGCGGACATGGACGAGGCGTTCAGGGCGGGGAAGGGCGAGTACATCCACCAGCAGGGACCGGCGCCCCAGCAACTGGAACACGACGGTGTCGGCGCCGTGGTCGCCGCGGTCGGCGAAGCCATCGGTCCATGCGGATTCTCGAGTCTCGCGGCGTTGCCCGAGTGGCTGGACTCCGACATGGCGGCCGCCTTCATGCGGGCGTATCGCAAGGCGCGGCGATACATCAACGAGGCACCGGCGGCGGACGTCGCCGCTGCCGAGGCGTCCTTCTTTCCCGACATCGACCGGCAGGTCCTGACCGCGACCATCGGGTTCTACCAGGCACTCGGTTGCTGGACGCCGCACGTCGAAATAACTCGGCAAGCTTACGAGGTCACGCTCGACGTGTTCGAATTTGCCGGGCGGTTGC
>JAUIEZ010000147.1 GCA_030429665.1 Gammaproteobacteria bacterium
GAGTTACCGAGGCTACGACACCTTCGGGGAATTGTGTGTGATCTTCACCGCCGGAATCGGCGTCTTGGCATTACTTGGTGGACGGCGCCGCCGCAAACGCGACGAATGAAAATCAACCCGGTTCTGAGAATCGTCAGCAAGGTCATGATTCCCTTGATCCTGCTGTTCGCGTTGTACGTACAGTTTCATGGCGATTTCGGCCCCGGCGGCGGATTCCAGGCAGGCGTCATTTTCGCGTCCGCTTTCATTCTGCATGCCATGGTTTTCGGCATGGACGCGGTGAAGAGAGTCCTGTCCGCCGGCATGTTGAAGGCGCTGATGTGCGTGGGCGTATTCCTGTATGGCGGTGTCGGCGTCGTGACCATGCTCCTCGGCGGCGCATACCTGGACTACGATCTGCTCGCGGAAACGCCCACCGGCGGCCAGCACCTGGGCATATTCCTCGTCGAACTCGGCGTCGGAATAACGGTCGCTTCCGTCATGATCACCATTTTCACCGCGTTTGCCGGCAGGGGGCGCGGGCAGTGACCGATTTCTTTCTCCACTATCACTACTGGGTAGTGGTGTTCCTGATGATGACCGGGCTGTACGTCGTGGTGGAAAGCGGCAACCTGGTCAAGAAGATCGTTGGCTTGAACGTGTTTCAGGCTTCCGTGTTCATTCTCTACATCTCCCTCGGGGTGGTTGACGGCGGCGCCGCGCCGGTCCTGCGCGAGGGAATCACGGTGTACTCCAACCCCTTGCCTCACGTGTTGATCCTTACCGCCATCGTGGTCGGCGTCGCGACCACCGCCCTGGGTCTGGCGCTCGTGGTGCGTATCAAGGAAGCCTACGGGACGGTGGAGGAAGACGACATCTACGGTCAGGACGAGGGCGAATGATCTGGGCCAACCTGTCGGTGCTGCAGATCGTGGTGCCGCTTCTGACTGCGCCGCTTTGCCTCCTGGTTCGAAACGGACGCGTGGCCTGGGCGCTGGCCTGGATCGCCAGCGCCGCGTCGTTCGGCTGCGCGCTGCTGCTCGCGAGCCGCGTGCTGGACGGCGGCGTCGTCGTCGCTGAACTGGGCGGCTGGGCTGCGCCCTGGGGCATCGAATACCGGGTGGACCTGCTCAACGCGTTTATTCTGCTGATCGTGTCGGGCATCGGCACGGTCGTGCTGTGGTCGGCTCGAATCAGTATCGACGTCGAGGTCGAGGCCGATCGACAAGGGTTGTTCTACACGGCGTGGCTGCTGTGCCTGGCCGGGTTGCTCGGCATCGCCGTGACCGGGGACGCGTTCAACCTGTTCGTGTTCCTGGAGATCTCCTCGCTGTCGTCATACGTGCTGATCGCCATGGGTCGCGACCGCCGCGCGCTGACCGCCTCGTTCCAGTACCTCGTGATGGGCACCATCGGCGCCACCTTCATATTGATCGGCATCGGTTTCCTCTACATGAGCACCGGCACGCTGAACATGCAGGATATCGCGGTCCGGCTGCCCGAACTCGGCACGTCGAGAACGGTGGAAAGCGCATTCGCCTTCCTCACCGTGGGAATCGGCCTGAAGATGGCCATGTTCCCGCTGCACCTGTGGCTGCCGAACGCGTACGCGTATGCGCCGGGAGCCGTCTCGGCGTTTCTCGCCGCCACCGCGACGAAGGTGGCCGTCTATGCCCTGGTTCGATTCGTCTACGACATCTTCGGCGAATCGTTCTCCTTCGGCGCCATGCCGTTGTCGCTTATCCTGACCACGCTGGCGGTGCTGGCGGTGCTCGTCGCGTCGACCGCGGCGATATTCCAGGAAAACGTAAAGCGCATGCTCGCCTATTCGAGCGTGGCGCAGATCGGCTACACGCTGCTCGGCGTCGGCTTCGCCACCGCCGCGGGATTGACCGCCAGCCTGACTCACCTGTTCAATCATGCGCTGATGAAGGGCGCCTTGTTTCTCAGTCTCGGCTGCATCGTGTTTCGCCACGGAACGGTGATTCGCGAGGAGTTGGCGGGTCTCGGGCGGCGCATGCCCTGGACGTGTGGGGCATTCGTGCTGGGCGCCATCAGCCTGATCGGCGTTCCCTTGACCGCCGGTTTCGCGAGCAAGTGGCTTCTGCTCAGTGCCGCCATCGAGATCGGGTGGTGGCCGGTGGCGGTGGTCGTGGTGCTGGGCTCGTTACTGGCGGTCATTTACGTGTGGCGCGTCGTAGAGGTGCTGTACCGCGCCACGGATGATGCGCCGGCGCGATCCGAGGCGCCACTGTCCATCCTGGTGCCGACCTGGATCCTGGCGCTGGCGAACGTTTATTTCGGCGTGTTTACCGAGCATAGCGTGGGATTCGCATCTAGCGCCGCCGCCTGGTTGACGGGAGGTGGCTCGTGAGTGGCTCCGTCGCAATGGTGCTGGCGGTGGTCGTGCCCCTTGTCGGTGCCGTACTGGTACTTGCCACCGGCGCGCGTCCCAACGTTCGCGAATCGATGAGCATCGGCGCCGGCGTCGTGTTGTTCCTGGTCGTCGCGTCCCTGGCATCCTCGGTGTTTTCCGGGGCGCGCCCGGAAGTCGTGCTCGCCCAGCCGCTTTCCGGGTTTTCGATCGTGCTCTCGGCGGAGCCGCTCGGCATGTTGTTCGCGCTGATCGCGAGCTTCCTGTGGATCGTCACCACGGTCTACGCCATCGGATACATGCGCGGGCATCACGAGGTCAACCAGACGCGCTTTTATTTTTTCTTTGCCGTGGCGATCTCGAGCACCATGGGGGTGGCGCTGTCCGGCAACCTGTTCACGTTGTTCTTCTTCTACGAAGTGCTCACCTTGTCGACCTACCCGCTGGTAACCCATGCCGGTACCGACGAGGCACGTGCGGGCGGTCGCGTCTACCTGGGAATACTCATCGCCACGTCCATGGGTGCCTTCCTCGTCGCGATCATCGTCACCGCCGTGGTCAGCGGTACGGTGGATTTCGTACCCGGCGGCGTTTTCGCGGAGGATGCCTCGCGAGCGCTACTCGCCGTACTCCTGGTGCTTTACCTGTTCGGGATCGGCAAGGCGGCCCTGATGCCGTTCCACCGCTGGCTGCCGTCGGCCATGGTGGCGCCGACGCCGGTGAGCGCGCTGCTGCACGCCGTGGCGGTGGTGAAGGCGGGCGTGTTCTCGGTTCTGAAAATTATCGTTTACATCTTCGGTTTCGAGCGGCTGTCGGAGATTGCCACCGCGGAATTTCTGCTCTACGTTGCGGGCTTCACCATCCTGGCGGCGTCGCTTGTCGCCATGCGCAAGGACAATCTCAAGGCCCGACTGGCTTATTCCACGGTCAGTCAGCTTTCCTACGTGGTGCTCGGCTCACTGCTCGCGGTGGAAGCGGGCATCGTCGGCAGCGCCATGCACATCGCCATGCACGCTTTCGGCAAGATCACATTGTTCTTCTGCGCCGGTGCCATCCTCGTCGCCGCGCACAAGACCAAGGTCAGCGAACTCGACGGACTCGGCCGTGCCATGCCCTGGACATTGAGCGCGTTTGCCGTGGGCGCGCTGAGTATCGCCGGATTGCCGCCGGGAGGCGGTTTGTGGAGCAAGTGGTTCCTGGTGCTGGGTACGGTGAACACTGACCATTACGTGCTTCTGGTCGTACTTCTCGTGAGTACGCTGCTCAATGTCTGGTACCTGCTCGAAATCCCGGTGCGCGGCTTCTTCCGTTCCGTGCCGGCGGGTGCGGACGAGCATCACGGCGAAGCACCGGCGGCCTGCCTGATGGCGATTGGCGTGACCGCCGTCATGTCGGTAATTCTTTTTCTCTACCCCGAGCCGCTCTACCGGGCGGCATCGCTACTGGTGGGTTAGACAATGAGCGACGATCAACAGACTCGAGACGATAAACGTCACCTGTTCGACGACCCGAAGAACGTGCGCTTCGTGGTACGTGCGCTGGCGGTGTGTTGCATCCTGCTGGTATTGATGGATCTCGTCATCCACCGGCACGTGATCAATCCGCTGGAGTCCCTGTTCGGTTTTTACGCCTTTTTCGGATTCATCGCCTGCGTGGTGCTGGTGCTGTTGGCCAAGGAAATGCGCAAGCTGTTGATGCGAAGCGAGGACTACTATGATCCTTTGGACAAGTAGCCTGCCGGCATTCGTACCGTTTTTCCTGGCCGCGGCGCTGGTGCCGTTCATCGGCGCGCGTGCGCGCGCCGTGGTTATGTTATTGGTGCCGGTAGCCGGCGCGTTGCACCTGGCGGGCGTGGAGTCGGGTACGGCCCTGAAGCTCTCGCTGCTCGGATTCGACGCCACGCCCTACAGGGTCGATGATCTGAGCCGGTTGTTCGGTTATCTGTTTCATCTCGCCGCCTTTATCGGCATCGTGTTTTCATTGCATTTGCGGGACAAGGGGCAACACGTCAGCGCCTTGTTGTACGCCGGCGGCGCCCTCGGCGCCGTGTTCGCCGGCGACCTGATGACGCTGTTCGTGTTTTGGGAGGTGCTGGCGATTTCCTCCGTGTACCTGATCTGGGCGCGTGGCACGGAGCGTTCGCGTAGTGCGGGAATGCGTTATCTCGTAATCCAGGTCTTCTCCGGGGTTTTACTCCTGGCCGGCGCACTGTTGTGGTATCGGCAAACCGGGTCACTCTCATTCGAATACATTGGCGTGGAAAGTTTTGCCGGCGCTTTGATACTGCTGGCCTTCGGCATCAAATGCGCCTTTCCCCTGCTGCACAACTGGCTGACCGACGCCTACCCCGAAGCGACGCCGACCGGTACGGTCTTTCTTAGCGCGTTTTCCACGAAGGTTGCGGTGTATGCCCTGGTGCGCGGTTTTCCTGGTACCGAGATGCTGATTTATATCGGCGCGGTGATGGCCTGTTTCCCGATCTTCTTCGCGGTGATCGAAAACGATCTTCGACGGGTGCTTACCTACAGCATGATCAACCAGATCGGGTACATGGTGGTCGGGGTGGGAATCGGTACCGAGCTGGCGCTCAATGGCACCGTATCGCACGTGTTCACTCACGTCATCTACAAGGCATTGTTGTTGATGTCGATGGGCGCCGTTTTGCACATGACCGGGCGCATCAATGGCTCCGATCTTGGCGGGTTGTACAAGACGATGCCTTGGACCACGACGTTCTGCATCGTCGGCGCTGCGTCCATTTCTGCGTTCCCGCTATTCTCCGGGTTCATCAGCAAATCAATGGTCATGAGCGCGGCGCTCGAAGGCGGTCACACGATTGTGTGGCTAATGCTGCTTTTCGCCGCGGCGGGCGTGTTTCACCATGCAGGGATCAAGATTCCGTTCTTCGCTTTCTACTACAAGGACTGCGGATTGCGCCCCGGTGAGCCGCCGCGCAACATGCTTGTCGGCATGGGCCTGGCCGCGTTCGTGTGCGTGTTCCTCGGTTGGTTTCCCTCGGTGCTTTACGCGATCTTGCCGTTCGACTACGAATATCACCCGTACGACGCGACCCACGTATTGGCGCAACTCCAGTTGCTGTTCTTCTCGGCCGCGGCGTTCACCTGGCTCAAGTTGTCCGGCATCTATCCGCCCGAACTGCACTCGACGAATATCGACGTGGAATGGACGTATCGAAAGCTCGGTCCGCGGCTCGTCGAGTTCATCCACCGGTGGGTTTCGGCCGCGGACCAGCGGTTGCGCGAGATCGTGCTGGACCAGTATCGGCAGGTCGTCTATCTGCTGCATCGGCATTACGGACCATACGGTGCGATGGCACGTACCTGGCCGACCGGAAGCATGGCGCTTTGGGTCGCGGTACTGTTGGCGGCAACCCTGGTGTTGTACTACGTCTAGTCCTCGTCAGACAGGACTCGGCCAATCCTTGACCACCGACGCCAATTCGGCGAGTCCGTCGGGAATGCGATCGGACGGAATAGAGGAGAAGCCGAGACGCACCTGGTTGCAGGGTTTGGGGGGGCGGTCATAAAACACGTTGCCCGCCTCGACAAGGACGCCGCGATTGCGGGCGCGCGTCTCCAGTGCTTCGGCGTCGATATGTCCGGGAAGTTCAACCCAGAACGCGGACCCGCCGAACGCCCGGTTGACGACCGCGCCGGGGAAGTGCACGTCCAATGCCTGGACCATCACGCGCCAACGATCACGAAGCGTGTGATGCAAACGGCGCACCAACGCGTCGTGGTAGCCCCGCTTCAGGAATTGCGAGACGATGTACTGGTTGTTGGCCGGGGGATGACGAAGCATCAACCGGCGAAGCACCCGCGCCTGTTCGATGAATGAGCGTGGCCCTACCAGGTATCCCATTCGCAGGCCCGGCGCCAGCGTCTTGGACAGGCTGCCAACGTAGACCACGCGCTGCTCCTCGTCCAGGCTCTTCAATGCCGGCGCCGGCTCGTCCGAGTAGTTGAGTTCCGATTCGTAGTCGTCTTCGATAACGATCAAGTCCTTGCGGCGCGCCGCGTCGAGCAGGTCCTGGCGGCGGGCCACCGGCATGGTGGCAGTGGTCGGATACTGATGACTGGGTGTGACGTATACGCATTGGCAGCCGTCAAGTCGTCGATCGATCACCAGCCCGGATTCGTCCACCGGCAGCGCTCGCACGCGACGCGTGAGGCTCTTGAACACGTTGCGCGCGTCGGTATACCCCGGGTCCTCGACCCCGACGGTACTGCCGGGTGACAGCAGCAACTGGGCAGCGAGATAGATGGCGTGCTGGGCGCCCAGGGTGACGAGAATCTCGTCGGGATTCGCCCAAACGCCGCGCCGCGGCAGTACGCGGGTGTGTATCTGTTCGATCAGTTCGGGGTCGTCGCGGTCGGCCCGATCACCCGCCCAGGCGTTGATGGCGCGAACCGATGCCGCGTCGCGGCAGCATTCGCGCCAGTCGGCGATCGGAAACAGCGCCGGATCGAACTGGCCGTAAAGAAACGGATATCGATAGCGTTGCCAGTCGTGCGGCTTGTCGATCTGGCGCTGGCGAAGCAGGTCGACGCGTATGCGACCACGCCAGTGGTCCGGTTCGGCGGCCGTCGCTCGGGGCTTGGCGCCGGCGCGGGCGCGACCCTTGACAATGTCCTCGCTGACATAGAACCCGCTGCGCTCGCGCGCCACGAGGTAACCCTCGTCGACGAGGTGCTCGTAGGCAAGAACCACCGTGTTTCTCGCCACCTTCAGTTGCTGGGCGAGTTTGCGGCCCGACGGCACCGGGCTGCCCGGCGGCAGGTGCCCGTCCAGGATGGCGCTGACGAGCATTTCGCGGATTCGGGTTTGCAGGCTGGCCCCGTCGTCATCCGGTAGCTGGAATAGAACGTCGGGCATCCACTGGCCTCATAGGAGCGGGGGTACTGGTGCTATTCAGAAAATCGAGCCTCGGACTAATGTTCTGAAATTCTTATCCGAACAAGTTTAAACCTGCCCACGAAAGGGAAGCAACCGATGAAACTAGACCACGAATCCATGCGCAGTTTCTGGATGCCGTTCACCGGCAACCGCGATTTCAAGAGCGAGCCGCGGATGTTGGTCAAGGCCGAAGGCGTCTACTTCTGGAATGACCGCGGCGAGAAGATCATCGACGCCTCGTCGGGACTGTTCTGCTGCGCCGCAGGTCATTGCCGCAAGGAAATAACCGAGGCGGTGTACCGTCAGATGGGCACGCTCGATTACTCGCCTCCCTTCCAGACCGGGCAGCCGCTGGCGTTCGAGTTTGCCAATCGCGTCGCCGCATTGACGCCGGCAGGACTCGATCACATCTTTTTCACCAATTCCGGATCGGAATCGGTGGATACGGCGATGAAGATCGCCTATGCCTACCACTACGCCCGTGGCGAGGGTCAGCGCCAGCGTTTCGTCTCCCGCGAACGGGCCTACCACGGCGTCAATCTCGGTGGTGTTTCCTTGAGCGGCATGATCAAGAATCGCCAGGCCTTCGGTGCGGGTGTGCCTGGCGTCGCGCATATGCGCCACACGTGGCTGCCCGAGAACCGATTCGTCAAGGGTCAGCCTGAAAGCGGCGCGGAATTGGCCGACGACCTGGAGAGGCTGGCTCTCAATTACGGGCCGGATACTATAGCGGCGTGCTTCGTCGAGCCGATCGCGGGGTCGACTGGCTGTCTCGTGCCGCCCAAGGGCTACCTGGAACGATTGCGCGAGATATGCACGAAGTACGGCATTCTCCTGGTGTTCGACGAGGTGATCACCGGATTCGGGCGCACCGGCAAGGCGTTCGCCGCCGACAGCTTCGGGGTGATGCCAGACGTCATGACCATGGCCAAGGCGCTGACCAACGCGGCACAGCCGATGGGTGCCGTGGCGGTGTCCGACGAAGTGCACGATGTCATCATGAAAGCGGCGCCGGAGAAAGCCATCGAGCTGTTTCACGGCTACACGTACTCGGCGCACCCGGCTGCCTGCGCGGCGGGAATCGCCACCATGGATATTTTCGAGAAAGAGAAACTGTTCGATCGGGCGGCGGAGATGTCCGGCTATTTCCTGGACTCGATCTTTGCCCTCAGCGACCTGCCCGTGATCACCGACATCCGTGGATACGGCATGCTGGTGGGCATCGATCTGAAGGCGCAGCAACAGCCGGGAGTGGCGGGACTCGAGGCCCAGAAAAGACTCTTTCAAAACGGTCTCAATCTCAAGGCCACCGGCGATTCGCTGCTGGTGGCGCCGCCGCTCGTGTCCCAGCGCGAACACATCGACGAAATCTGCTCCAAACTCAGGGAGTCATTGTCCTCGATGACGTGAATTTGCATGGTTAATACAAAATTCATTACCCAATATTCGGAGGTTTGTGTTACTTTTTCAGAATAATAGCGAGATTCTAAAAAATGGCCGTTCGGTTCACTGCGGGCGGTCGTCGTTCGTCACCCAAGCCGATTCAGCGAATGGAGGATAGAAGATGAGTAGCAGTGATCAATCCCGTTTTATTAAAGGCCGGCGAAAATTCCTCAAGGGAACCGCCGTGGCCGGCACCGCCGCGGCGGTTGGCCCCTGGGTCGTCAGCCCAAGAGCCTTAGCTTCCTCCGGCGAAGTCAACGTGCTGATGTGGTCGGACTACCTGCCCCCGGGGTTCCTGGCCGCCTTCAAGGAGAAGACCGGTATCACCATCAACTACACCGGCATCGGCTCCAACGAGGAAATCATCAACAAGATGAAGGCGACCAAGGGGCGAGGCGTCGACATCTGCAGCCCGACCAACATGCGTTCGCCGCAGTGGATCGAGCTCGGCCTGTTGCAACCCTTCGACTACAGCCGCATCCCCAACCTGTCCAACGTCAACCCGGCCATGCTCAAGGTCGGCGACGAGGAATGGAACTTCGGTGACAAGGGCTCGCACTGGCTGCCGCACATCTGGGGTACCGAGGGCGTTGCCTGGCGCACCGACCTGTGGACGCCGCCGCGCGAGGGCGAGATCCCGAGCTATGGCGACATCTGGCAGGAAGACGTCAAGGGCAAGACCATGATGCGTCGCCATTCCGGCATGCTCGGCGCCGGCCTGTACCTGGAAACCACCGACAAGCTCGAGCCGGGTGCGATGAAGGCGGCCTACAACGACGAGGAAACCATGCGCAAGGTCTGGAACGTCGTCACCGACTACTGCATCGCCAACAAGGCCCAGGTCAAGCTGTTCTGGAACGACGCCGACAGCCAGAAGAACGGCTTCCTCAACGACGGCGTGGTCGTCGGCCAGACCTGGGATGGTCCGCCGATCACCATGATGAACAACGGCGACCCGGTCCAGTACCGCGCCCCGGCCGAGGGTTCCCTGGCCTGGGTGGACGGCATGTCGTTGTCGGCCGGTGCCGAGAACGTCGACGAGGTCTATGCCTTCCTCGAGTTCTGCTTCATGGCCGAACCGGCTGGCAAGTCCATCGACGGCGGTGGCGACGAGTCCTGGGGTGGCCATGGCTACAACTCGGCGGTGCTTGGCGCCGACAAGTTCGCCAGCGAGAACTACGCCAAGACCTTCGCCTCGGTCTACCCGGGCGAGTCGCTGGCCAACCTGTGGCCCTGGCCGAAGGAGCCGCAGTGGTACGCCGACGTGCGCACCGAGTTCGAGAACAAGTTCGCGGCTGCCTAAGCCGCTCCCCGGGCCGGTGGCGATGTGCCACCGGCCCCGGCGTTGCCGCCTTGCTGGCGGCAACGTGCGCATGCCCGGTGGTGTCCACCGGGACGACAAGGTGGCGACAGCGCCGCCCGCGACGGGCGGAGCGCGAATCCGGTGCCAGCCGGAGGCCGGGGTCGCCCGCCACACCGAAGCGGGGAATGATGCATGAGTGCAGACGTCAGGCTGGAGAATGTCTCGATCAAGTTCGGGTCGTTCGTCGCCGCACGTGATATCGACCTGACCATCGCCGGCGGCGAGTTCTTCAGTTTCCTTGGCCCGTCCGGCTGCGGAAAGACCACCATCCTTCGCGCCGTATCCGGCTTTCTCAAGCCCTCCGAGGGCAGGGTGCTGATCGGCGGCCAGGACATGGCCGGCTACGGCCCCAATCGCCGCCCCACCGCGCTGATCTTCCAGAACCTTGCCCTGTTCCCGCTGATGACGGTGTGGGAGAACATTGCCTTCGCGCTGGAGGTCAAGGGCGTGAAGGCGCCGCAGCGGCGCAAGAAGGCCGACGAACTGCTGGAACTGATCGCCCTCACCGGCCAGGGCGACAAGATGGTCGGCGAACTGTCCGGCGGCCAGCGACAGCGTGTCGCCATTGCCCGTGCCCTGGCGGCGGAGCCGAAGGTGCTGCTGCTCGACGAGCCGCTCTCCGCGCTGGACCTGAAGCTGCGCCAGCACATGCGCACCGAGCTGCGCGCCATCCAGCAACGGGTCGGCATCACCTTCATCTACATCACCCACGACCAGGGCGAGGCATTGACCATGTCCGATCACGTCGCGGTGATGCGCGAAGGCGTCATCGAGCAGGTCGGCGATGGCACCAGCATCTACGATTCCCCGGGCACCCCCTTCGTTGCCTCCTTCGTCGGCGAGAACAACCTGTTCCGCGGCAAGGTGACGGCGGTGCGCGACGGCATGGCCGAGGTGGAGACCAACGTCGGCAGGCTCTCCGCGCGGATCCCCGACAATGCGGTGGAAGTGCTTACCACCGGTGACGACGCCCATGTCTTCCACCGTCCCGAATCATTGCGCTTCGCCCGCGGCGACGAGGCCGTGAACCGGATCAGCGCAACCATCGTCAACGAGGAGTTCGAAGGCAACTTCTGGCAGGTGTATTTCGAGGTGGCCAACAGCGACAAGGTCATCAAGATGTCCATGGTCAACGACGGGTCCAGTTCCGAGCGCACCATCGGGCAACGGGTCGACCTGGTCTGCGACCCGAGCCTGACCGTGGCGCTGCGCGCAGGCCCGCTGGCTGCCGAGTAGGGGAGGTCGCCATGGGACTGACCGCCTTTTTCAGGGATTTCTTCCAGCGCAACGGCGTTGCCCTGTCGCTGTTCCTGCTCGGCGCGGTGGGATTCTGGATCTTCTTCCTGATCGTGCTGCCGCAGGTGTTCATGTTCGACTTCTCCTTCCGCTACAACCTGCCTCCG
>JAUIEZ010000007.1 GCA_030429665.1 Gammaproteobacteria bacterium
GGGTCGAACACGGCCTTGCCGAGCGGACCGAACACGCGCACCGGCTCGCCTTCGATACGCTGCTCGAACAACGCCTCGGAGAAAGCGCCGCCGGGCTTGCGCTTGACGACGAAGCGCAACTCGTCGCTGGCCTCCATCGCGTAGTTGACCATCGAGTAGGCGCGAAAACCCGTCACGCTCTCGGCACTGAGACAGGCGAACTGCCCGGCCATGAACGCCATGGGTTGCTCGACGCGAACGTTGAAGTCGGCGACGTCGTCGTTGAGCATGCGAATGTCCGAGATGACGCCGTTGGTATAGGTCGGATGGTTTCTCAACGTTCGACCGTTGAGCTTTGCCGGCACCACGATGCGGCAGTTCTCGCGCACGCAGGCCTGGCACATGAGAAACTCGCCGCGCTGGGCCTTTAGGTAGGATCGGCCCGGCGCCTCGCTCCAACCGACGTCGATCGTGCCGTCGGGCGTCGGTTCCGCGGTGCGCGCCTTGCACGTGCCGCACGTGCCAGTGGCGCATTCGTAAGGCAATTCGATTCCCTGGCGCAGACCGGCGTACAGAACGTGCTCGCCTTCCTCGCACTCGAAGCTGAAATCGCCGTTCTTCGCCTTGACGTCGATTCTCATGGGCGTGGGCGAGTTTATCTCTTGTGTTTTACGTTATACCGACGACGCGGCGCCGCCTCGGCGCTCAGTCGTCATCGTCGTCCTCTTCCTCGTATTCGTACTCGAGCTCGTGCTCGACGAACACGTGCACGTCGTCGCCTTCCAGCTTGACGTCGTACATGAGCAGCGGCTTCTCGGCGTCGCCGCGCTCTTCGCCGGTGCGAAGATCCCATTGCCACAGGTGCTTGGTACAGGTCAGCATGCCGCCGGAACAAAGTCCCGACTGGGCGAGCGGCTCCTCCATGTGCGGGCAGGCAGGCGGAATGGCGCGCACTTCGTCGTCGAACCGTGCAAGCACGATGGGAATGCCATCGACGTCGAATTGGCGCAGCCCATCCTGCTGCAAGTCTCCCAGGCTACAGATCCTCTTCCAGCTCATTGGTTTCGTCCGGATAGTCGTTGTTATCGATTGCGTTACCGCAACGAAAGACACCTGCCCGTCCACGACGGACAGGTGCGGCGCGCGATGCCTACAGGGGCCAGTGCGACCCGCGGTCCAGGCGGCGGGTATCCAGCCGCGTGACCCTTTCGACGAATTTCGCCGTTCCGTTCTCGATGCGCAGCTTGTCGTAGTACTTGGCGCTCACGAACAGGTGAGTCGAACCGGCGTCCACGTGCGAGCTGGTGCCGTCCAATCGCGTCTGGTAGATGGCGACCGACGTCACGGCGTCCGCCTCGGTGCCGTCGTCGTTCAGGTCCACCGTGTAGACGGTGGCGTGGCGGCTGAGCGGCGAGCGATCCGTGTTGTGCTTGGGCAGCATCTCGGTCAGGTTGGCCATGTCGTCGCGGCTGCCCGCGAGATAGGTCATGTCGTTACGAATCTCGGGGCTGTAGGCCTTGATGGCATAGTGGAAGTCGTCCGCGCACAGGTCCAGCCAGTCCGTCCACTTTTCCTGGTCCAGGTTCAGGCAGGCGCGGTAAATGGTGTTTTTCACCGCCTCGACGGCGGCGGCGTTCTTGTCACTCGTCATGACGTTTCACTCGACAAAAATGTGATCGACCTCGCGAACCGGGTGACGGCACTTTGCGCCTCCCGGTTCGCGAAACCATGATTGGACAACCGGCTTCTAAGGTCCGGCTTGCCGGCCTACGCGGTCCTGGCGACCGGCTCCTCGAGTTCGAGGTCGTCCGGCGGCGGTGCGTAAGGCTTGGTGGGATCGCTCGGCAGGCGATTCATCATCTTTCCCCACGTGTCGTAGAAGTGGCGCATGCCCACCTCGTCGTGGATGGTGTGATTCTCGTGGCGGCCGTGCAGGATCCGGCGCGGTTCGGCCATCTCGTGCATCGCCCCGCCCTGGCCGCTGACGGCAATCAGGTCCTCGTGCAGGTTGCGCCCGAACGGTCCCCAGATGCTGTTGTGGTGCTCGATGCGCGCCTCGCGCTGCTCGGGCGTGTCGCTCTTCAGCCCCAGGCCGCGAAACTCGATCATCACCTCGTTGGGACCGAGCGGCGTCATCAGGTCGCAACGCAATGCCGAGCCGCGCAGGTTGAAGTTGATGCCCGGGAACATGTCGATCATGTACCAGGCGTTCTCCTCCATGTGCGGGAACGACACGTCGGCGCGCGAGTCGAAACCCTTGTACTGGTCGTAGCGCACCTTGAACGAGCCGACCACCACGTGGCCGTTGTCGTAGGAGGAGTTCTTGCGTGCGAAGTACTCGTCGTTGAAGCCGGTGATGCGGTTATGGTAGTGCAGGTAGTCGTGGTAAAACTCCGAGTTGGTGTCGTGCCACAGCTTGTAATTGCACGGAATGATGGCCTTGTGGTAGTGAAAAACCTCCAGCGGCTCCTCGTCCACGGCCTTCTGCAGGCAGTCGAACGCCTGTCCGCCCCACTCCGCGACGCTCATGTCCATCTCGTCGTCCAGGCACACCCACACGAAGCCGCCGAAGTAGACTTCGCACTTGAGTTTGCGCAAGCCCACGTCCTTGCGTGACAGGCGGTCCTGGTAGCCCTCCTTCTCGCGCGAGATGTACGCGCAGTTGCCCTTCATGTCGAACTGCCAGGCGTGGAACATGCAGGTCATGTGCTTGGGATTGCCCGACGGCGTGCCTTCCTTGAACGAACCGGACGGGCGCATCTCGATCATGTTGCCGCGATGCGGGCAAACGTTGAGGAACGCACGCACCTTTTTATCCGGGCCCCGCGTCACGATGACCGGCTCGCGGGCGATGGTCATGGTGCGGAAGTCGTACGGCTCGGGCAGCTCGGACTCGTGGCAGACCGCGATCCAGCACTTCTTCCAAACCTTGCTCAGCTCCTCTTCGAAAATTTCGCTGTCGCTGTAGATCCGCGAATCGATCCATTCGCCCTGGCGCAGCCCCTTCGGAGGTTCGCGCCACGTTTGTGCGTTTCTGGTCGGCATTTCCTGTGACTCCTAACTTGAGGTAGTGTCGATGTCGTCGCCGCGGCTATCGCGTCCTGTATCCGGACTAGCTGACGACGGGTAATAATTCTGACGATAATTGAAAACGAATCATCGACTTAGCGGTACTCGAACGATACCGTTCTTTCCGGTACCAGAGAATAGATAGCGGCTCTTCGGACTGTCAAAGTGATCTGTTTTATCGGACGATAGCCCTCGACTAAATAAGTCCGCGATCGATAGCCGCGAATGATCGCCGGCGGGGAGGAGCCCCGGCCGACGTCGTCGCCGGACGCGGTGGCGCGTGCGGCCGGCACCGTCCAAAATACCGCGCGGCGCACGCTTGTGCTTGAAAAACTGACTGAATTTCAACCTTTGATTCGCCCGGGCCGTGCGTATAATCCGGCCGATGCGCCCCCGCCTCCGCCTGTTCACGCGTGCCGCCCGTTCCCTGCTGGCCGGGTTCGCCGCGCTATTGTCGCTATGCACGCAGGCTGTCGCGGCCGAGCATTGCGCGCCGACGGGCGATGGCGTCAACAAGGCCCATGCGATCGCCATGCACGGGAATCCGAAATACCCTGCGGATTTCGAGTATTTCGACTACGTCAATCCCCGCGCGCCGAAAGGCGGTACGCTCCGACAGGGGGCGCTTGGCACCTTCGACAATTTCAACGGCTTTCTGCCCAAGGGCAACTCGGCCCCGACCGGCTCCGTGGAAACGCTGCTCACCAGCAACGAGGACGAGCCGTTCACGCTCTACGGGCTGATCGCCGAATCCGTCGAATGGCCCGACGATCGCTCCTGGGTCATTTTCAACCTGCGCGATATCGCGCGCTGGCACGATGGCGAGCCGATCACCGCGGACGACGTGGTGTTCTCCTACGACATCCTTACCACCGAGGGCTCGCCCCAGTACCGTTTCGTCTACCAGAACGTGGCCTCGGTGGAGAAACTGGCCGAGCGGCGCGTGAGGTTCACGTTCTCCGACACCACCAACCGGGAAATGCCGCTCATCATGGGGCAGATGCCCATTCTGCCCGAGCATTACTGGAAGGAGAGGAACTTCGGGGAGACGACGCTGGAGCCGCCCCTCGGCAGCGGCCCGTACCGGGTAAAGTCATTCGAGGCGGGCCGCTACGTGGAACTCGAGCGCGTCGAGGATTACTGGGGCGCCGAGTTGCCGGTGAACGTCGGCCAAAACAATTTCGACATCATACGCACCGAGTACTTTCGCGACGCCACCGCCATCCGCCTGGCGCTCAAGTCCGGCGACCTGGACCTGCGGCTGGAGAACCAGGCCAAGGCGTGGGCACTGGATTATGACGTACCGGCAGTGGAACGCGGCTGGCTGAAGATGGAAATGGTGCCGCACGGCCAGCCGACCGGCATGCAGGGTTTCGTCTACAACACACGGCGCGAGTACTTTTCCGATCCGAAGGTGCGCGAGGCACTCGCCTATGCCTTCGACTTCGAGTGGACCAACAAGAACCTGTTCTTCGGCCAGTACTCGCGCACCAGGAGTTACTTCTCCAATTCCGAACTCGCATCCGGCGGCCTTCCCGAAGGGCGCGAACTGCAGATCCTCGAGCGCTACCGGGACGAGTTGCCGCCGCGCGTGTTCACCGAGGAATACGACCCGCCCTCCACCGACGGCAGCGGCTGGCCGCGCGACAACCTGCGCGCCGCCTTCGAGTTGCTCGACGAGGCGGGCTGGCACGTGGTCGACAACCAGCTCGTCAACAAGGAGACCGGACAGCCGTTTCGCTTCCAGTTCCTGCTGGTGAGCCCGGATTTCGAACGCATCGTGCTGCCCTTCGCCCGCAACCTGAAGCGCCTCGGCATCGAGACCAGCGTGCGCGTGGTGGACAGCAGCCAGTATGTCAACCGTCTACGCGCCTTCGACTTCGACATGGTGGTGTTCGTGTGGGGCCAGTCCGAGTCGCCGGGTAACGAGCAGCGCATTTTCTGGAGCAGCCAGGCCGCCGGGCAGTCCGACAGCCGCAATTTTGCCGGCGTGCGCGACCCCGCCATCGACAAGATCATCGAGGGCGTCATCGAGGCCTGCTCGCGCGAGGACCTGGTGGCGTGGACGCGCGCCCTGGACCGCGCGCTGTTGTGGGGCTTCTACGTGATTCCCAACTGGCACCTTCGCGCCGACCGGGTGATCTACTGGGACAAGTTCGACCGCCCCGACGCGCCGGTGAAGTCGGGCGTGAATACGGGGCTTTGGTGGTACGATGCCGACAAGGCGCAGGCGCTCGAGCGGCTGATGCAAAACATCGCGCCGGAGGAGCAGTCCGGCGAATCCGACGCCCCGGGCTGGGCTACCGTGCTCGCATGGCTGGCCGGCTTCGCGCTACTGGCGTGGCTGGTCATCCGCCGCGCCGCGCGGCGCGGTTCGTCGCGAACCGGGTAGGGCAGCAAACCGAATGACCGCGTACATCATCCGCCGCATCCTGCTCATGATTCCGACCCTGGTCGCGATCATGGTGATCAACTTCGCCATCATCCACATCGCGCCGGGCGGGCCGGTCGAGCAGATTATCGCCAACCTGACCGGCACCGGCGCCGACATCACCGGGCGCGTCACGCGCACCGACGTGGGCGAGAACCTGCCCCAGGGCCAGGACGGCGGCGACGGCAACGGCTACCGCGGCGCGCAGGGCCTGGACCCGGCGTTCATCGCCGAACTGGAAGCGCGCTTCGGGTTCGACAAGCCGCTGCACGAACGCTTCTTCGAGATGATGGGCAACTATCTCGTGTTCGACTTCGGCGAGAGCTTTTTCCGCGACAGGTCGGTGGTGGACCTGGTGCTGGAGAAGATGCCGGTGTCCATCTCGCTGGGCGTGTGGACCACCCTGCTGGTCTACCTGATCTCGATCCCGCTCGGCATCGCCAAGGCCATGCGCGACGGCTCCCGCTTCGACTTGTGGACCAGCGTGGTCATCGTCATCGGCACGGCCATACCGAGCTTCCTGTTCGCGGTGTTCCTGCTCGTGGTCTTCGCCGGCGGGAGCTATCTCGACTGGTTCCCGTTGCGCGGGCTGGTATCGGACAACTGGGAGGAACTGAACTGGCTCGACCGGATCCGCGACTACCTGTGGCACATCACCCTGCCCGTGATCGCCATGACCATCAGCGGCTTCGCCACGCTCACCATGCTCACCAAGAACTCTTTCATGGACCAGATCGGCCAGCAGTACGTGCTGACCGCTCGCGCCAAGGGGCTGTCCGAGCGGCGCGTCATGTACGGGCACGTGTTCCGCAATGCCATGCTCATCGTGGTGGCCGGCTTCCCGAGCGCGTTCGTCGGCATGTTGTTCACCGGCTCGGTGCTGATCGAGATCATATTCTCCCTCGACGGCCTGGGACTGCTCGGTTTCGAAGCCGCGTTCCAGCGCGACTACCCGGTGGTGTTCGGCACGCTGTATTTCTTCTCGCTGCTCGGGCTGATCATGACGCTGGTGGGCGACATCATGTACACCATTATCGATCCGCGAATCGACTTCGAGGCGCGCAGGGTATGAAAGCGCCCGATCGCCACACGTTCCTGGGCCGGCCGGTCACGCCGCTCACGCGGCGGCGGCTGCAGAACTTCCGCGCCAACAAGCGTGGATGGTGGTCGCTCTGGATTTTCGCCGCGCTGTTCGTGATCACCCTGTTCGCCGAGTTCGTCGCCAACGACAAGCCGATTCTCGTTTACTACGACGGCGGCTTCTACTCGCCCATTTTCACGATGCATCCGGAAACCACCTTCGGCGGCGAGTTCCCCACCGAGGCCGACTACCGCGACCCGTACGTCGCCGACCTCATCAACGACCGCGGCTGGATGCTCTGGCCGCTGATACCCTACGATCACCAGACAGTGGCCTGGGACCTGCCGGAACCGGCGCCCTCTCCGCCCGACGCCGAGCACTGGCTGGGCACCGACGACCAGGCGCGCGATGTCACCGCGCGGCTCATCTACGGCTTTCGCATCTCGGTGCTGTTCGGTTTTACCCTCACCATCATCAGCGCCGCCATCGGCGTCAGCGCCGGCGCCGTGCAAGGTTATTTCGGCGGCTGGCTTGACTTGCTGTTCCAGCGCTTCATCGAGGTGTGGTCGGGATTGCCGATCCTGTTCATTCTCATCATCCTGGCCAGCATCGTCGAACCGAACTTCTGGTGGCTGCTCGGCGTGCTGCTGTTGTTCTCGTGGATGGGTTTCGTCGGCGTCGTGCGCGCCGAGTTCCTGCGCGCGCGCAACTTCGAGTACGTGCGCGCGGCGCGAGCGTTGGGCGTTAGCGACCGCGTGATCATCTTCAAGCACGTGCTGCCCAACGCCATGGTGGCCACGCTCACCTTCATGCCCTTCACCTTGGCGGGTTCGGTCACCGCGCTGACCTCGCTGGACTTCCTCGGCATCGGGCTACCGCCGGGTTCGGCATCCCTCGGCGAACTGCTCGCCCAGGGCAAGGCCAACCTGCAGGCGCCCTGGCTCGGACTCACCGGCTTTTTCGTTATCGGCGCGATGCTGTCGCTGCTCATCTTCATCGGCGAGGCGGTGCGCGACGCCTTCGATCCGCGCAAGAGCATCCAGTGACAGATTCTTCGACCAACGAACCCCTGCTCGCCATCGAGGACCTCTCCGTGCACTTCGACGGCGACGGCGGAGAGATCGTCGCCGTGGATCATGTGAACCTTCGGGTCGAGAAGGGTCGCACCGTGGCGCTGGTGGGCGAAAGCGGATCGGGCAAGTCGGTGACGGCGCTGTCGGTGATGCAACTGCTGCCCTATCCGCGCGCCCGCCACCCCAACGGCAGCATCCGCTTTCGCGGCGAGGAACTGCTTGGCGCCGGACCGCGCGTCCTGCGACGCATACGCGGCGACCAGGTGGGAATGATCTTCCAGGAACCGATGACCTCGCTGAACCCGCTGCACACCGTGCGAAAGCAGATCAGCGAAACGCTGCTGCTGCACAAGGGCTTGTCGGAGTCGGCGGCGCGCAGCCGCTGCCTGGAACTGCTCGAGTTGGTGCGCATCCAGGATCCCGTCAGGCGCCTGGACAGCTATCCGCACCAACTTTCCGGCGGGCAACGCCAGCGCGTGATGATCGCCATGGCGCTGGCCAACGATCCCGACCTGTTGATCGCCGACGAACCGACCACCGCCCTGGACGTAACCACGCAGGCGCAGATCCTTCGGCTGCTGCAGGACCTGCAGCGAGAGATGGGCATGGCGGTACTGTTGATCACCCACGACCTGACGATCGTGGAGAAGATCTCCGACGAACTCTACGTGATGAAGGACGGCCGCATCGTCGAGCAGGGTGCGACGGCGTCGGTCTTCGAAGCACCGCGCGAGGCGTACACGAAGCAGCTTCTGTCGGCCGAGCCGCCGGTCAAGCCCGAGCACGACTTCACCGGCCGCGACGAAGTGCTCAAGGCAGAGCACGTTCGCGTCTGGTTCCCGATCAGGATGGGCGTTCTCAAGCGAACCGTCGATCACGTGAAGGCGGCCGACGACATCGGCCTGGTGGTTCGTCCGGGTGAAACCGTGGGTATTGTCGGCGAGAGCGGGTCGGGCAAGACGACGCTGGCGCTAGCCATCCTCCGCCTGGAAAAATCCCGCGGCCGCATCGTGTTCAACGGTCGCGAGATTCACGGCCTCGACGGCGAAGACCTGAAGCCGATAAGGCGGCAGATGCAGGTCGTGTTCCAGGACCCGTACGGATCGCTCAGCCCCCGCCTGTCGATACAGCAAATCGTCGAGGAAGGCCTGGTGGCGCACGGCATCGGCAACGAGTCCGAACGCGAGGAGCGGGTCATTGCCGCACTGGAGGAAGTGGGTCTCGATCCGGCGAGCCGGTACCGCTACCCGCACGAGTTTTCCGGCGGCCAGCGCCAGCGCGTTGCCATTGCGCGCGCCATGATCATGCAGCCGAGACTCGTGATACTCGACGAACCGACGTCCGCGCTCGATCGATCGGTGCAAGTGCAGATCGTCGATCTGTTGTTGCGTTTACAGGCCGAGCACGATCTCGCTTACATCTTCATAAGCCACGACCTCAAGCTCGTGCGCGCCATGAGCGACCACCTGATCGTGCTGCGGGGCGGCATCGTCGTGGAGCAAGGTCCATCGGAACGATTGTTCAAACAACCCGAAGCGCCCTACACGAAGGCGCTGATCAGCGCTGCCTTCGCACTCGAGGTCAGCGACGAGACCGCGGTACGGCAATAGAGCCGCCGGGATCGCCCGCAGCGGTATTCAAAAGCCGGCGTCCCGGGTCGTCGTTCAGCTTCTGTTCAGGTTTTATCGATTCGATAAATTCGAAAGGAAGTTGAAACAAGGCGAAAACACTGACGAAGGCGCCCTTTGAAATTTCTTTCATTGATTAATCAGCACCGAAATCGTATCCCTTTCATCCAGTTGTCGATTCTCGAAATGCATGTTTTTTGGCCGTCGCAAGCCATATAACCTGCACGAATCAGTCAGAGTGTCCAACTCGCGTACATTCAATCGCATTCGCATATCGGATTTACCCAATGCATTGTTCGGTTTGTCCTATTCGCTCGTTCGCCATAACAATTCGGCACATAACATTTGATTCATTCAAGTTGTAATCTCAAGGAATATTTACTAAATTACGCCTCGCGTTGAGTTGTTCATATAACAAGCAAGCGCTGAACTGAATAAGATATTTATTTGTGGAGACAACTAGTGGCAATTCCAGATATTTCCAAGCTGACGGTTTCCGAGCTGGAAGAGTTAATCAAAAGCTGCAGCGCGCAAATCGAGTCGCGAAAGAAAACCAAGAAGAAGGAGCTCGCGAAAACGTTTCGCGAATTGGCGAAGAGCGAAGGTCTCGATGTTTCCGAGATCGTGGATGACTCGCCTGCCACCACGCGCAAACGTCGCGGCAAGAAGGCGACGGCAAAGAAGGCTCGCCGCAAGAAGCGCGGCAAGGTCGCCCCGAAGTATCGCAACCCGGCCAACTCGCGGGAAACCTGGACGGGTCGCGGCCGCAAGCCGGCCTGGGTCGTCGCGGCACTGGACTCCGGCAAGAAGTTGCAGGACCTGGCCATCAAGTAGCGAATAATCAGCAGCGAGAGTCAAGGCCCGCCTGCGCGGGCCTTTTTCAATTACCTCGTCGGCGAACGCCGCCGGCCGTACAAACGTGATTGGTTTGTACGCTCTATTATATTCGGGATATTGCGCCGGTCGTTCGTTCGCAAGCCCGAATGGCGCTTGGCCAAGGGCCTCGCTCGGGGTGTATAGTGGGGCGACAAGCCCCGCGCACCTGTTCTCGTATTCCTCATTGTCAAGTGGCCATGGGTATCGCTTTAACGCTTCACGTCCTTGCCGCGATTGTCTGGGTCGGCGGCATGTTTTTCGCCTGGATGATCCTGCGACCGGTCAGCGCCAGCCAACTCGAACCGCCCGCGCGGCTCGGGCTGTGGCTCGGCGTTTTTGAACGCTTTTTTCCCTGGGTGTGGGCAAGCGTCGTCGCGCTGCTGGCAACGGGCTTTTGGATCGTGTTGTCCGTACTTGGCGGCTTCGCCAACGCGGCGCCGCACGTGCATGTCATGGCCGCGCTTGGCGTGGTCATGTCGGCAATCTTCGTGTTTCTCTTCTTCGTTCCCTACCGGCAATTGCAACGCGCGGTGGGCGCGAAAGACTGGCCGCAGGGCGGCAAGGCGCTGGGACGCATTCGACGGCTGGTGGGCGTCAACCTGGTGCTCGGCCTGGTAACCGCCGCTACAGGCTCGGGCGGGCGGTTTCTCATCGGTTGACGCCATGAAGGCAATGGACACCCCGGCGCTTCTCGAGCGTCTCATCAACTATCCGACGGTAAGCCGGGACAGCAACCTCGCCCTGATCGAATTCGCCGCGGGCTACCTCGACGAACTCGGCGCGCGCCCGACCCTGGTCTACAACGACGATCGCACCAAGGCCAACCTCCACGCCGTGCTCGGCCCGTCCGACATACCGGGCGTGGTGCTTTCCGGGCACAGCGACGTGGTGCCGGTCGACGGCCAGGACTGGAGCGTCGATCCATTCAGGGCGTCGCGTCGGGACGGCCGCGTCTACGGCCGAGGCAGCGCGGACATGAAGGGGTATATAGCCGCGGCGTTGAACCTGGCGCCGGCGGCGTCGGCTCGGCGCCTGGCGCGACCGCTGCACTTTGTCATCTCCTACGACGAGGAGATCGGCTGCGTGGGCGTTCGCGATCTCATCGCGCGGATGAAATCGTGGGAAGTGCTGCCGTCACTTTGCGTGATCGGTGAACCCACCGCCATGCGACCGGCCATCGCCCACAAGGGCAAGACATCGGGCACCTGCCATTGCCGCGGCGTGCCCGCGCACTCGGCGCTGCCGGCACTGGGCGTGAACGCCATCCATCTCGCCACGGACATGATCAACGCGATTCGCGACATGCAACGACGCATCATCGATGGCGGCGCGCGCGACGACGGCTACACGGTGCCTTACACCACGCTACACGTGGGCACCATCGAGGGCGGCACCATCCTGAACATCGTGCCCGAACACTGCCGCTTCGAGTTCGAGATTCGCAATCTGCCGTCGGACGATCCCGGTGAGTTGCTCGTGCGCCTCGACGAGGCCGCGGCCAAACTCGTCGCAGAGTTCGAGCCCCGTTTCGCCGATGTCGGCATTCACGTCGAAATCACCAACGAATACCCGGCGCTCGAAATGGCCGCGGACAGCGAGGCGGTGGCGACCGTGAAGCGCCTCACGGGTATCGAAGAGCACGACAAGCTCGCCTACGGCACCGAGGGCGGCCTGTTCCAGCGCGAGCTGGGCCTGGCGACGGTCGTGTGCGGACCGGGATCCATGGACCAGGGCCACAAGCGGGACGAGTACGTCACTCTCGACCAACTCGAACGCTGCGACCGGTTTCTCGAAAACCTGCTCGATTCGATTACCGACGACCGTTAACCGCCGGCCGCGCGCTTACCGTGCGGCCAAACCGACCGACGATCACGACATGCCGCGCCGGCCCGTGCCTGGAGGCACGCAAGGATCGACCGGCCGGCAGTCGATGGCCAGCAACTCCTCGATCCAGCGCGCCGCCGACAACAGGTCAGCGTCACCGTGGGCACGGCCGACCAACTGCACGCCCACCGGCGTCGCATTCTCGAGGAAACCGACCGGGATGGTCACGACAGGCAGCGCGACCACCGTGACGGCGTAGGCGATCGCCAACCAGCGATAGTACTCGGCCACCGGCAGGCCGTTGGCATGGCCGGGATAACGTTCTTCGACCGGGTACGGCAATATCGACGTGGCGGGGCAAACCAGCACATCATAGGCCTGCATGAAGGCGGCCGACTCGTGGTAGAGGCGGCCCTGGGCACGCCGCGCGACGGCGATTTCGTCTCCCGTGAGTCGCAGGCCACGGTCTATGTTCCACGAAACTTCCGGCTTTACGAGAACGCGTTGCGCATCCGTCAACGTGCCCCTGCCGGTGGCGTAGTCCAGCGCGCGCAGCACGTCGAACGTTTCGTGCACGCCGGTGAAATCCGGCGCGGCAGCGACGACGTCGATGCCTGTTGCCGCGAGCGTATCGATGAAGTCGCGAAACACTGCGAGTATCGCGTCGTCGACCCGGGTTATCCCGAGATCGTCCGAGTACGCGATGCGCATCGGCTTGCGCGCGGCGCTCGCCGCCGTCTCCAGCGATACCGCCGGCGGCGAGCAGATGCCTGCGGCGTGGTGCACACCGGTCATGGCATCGGCCATGAGGCCGAGATCGGCCACGCAGCGCGCCATGGAGCCCTCGGCGGCGAGCACGTCGAAGGGCGCCGGGAGCGGGCCGTCGGGTATCCGTCCGGGCGAAGGTCGCAGGCTGCAGACACCGCAGAACGCGGCCGGCGTGCGCAGCGAACCGGCGAGGTCCGACCCGTGCGCCAGCCACGCGGTGCCCGAGGCCAGGGCGGCGGCCGCACCGCCCGAGGACCCGCCCGCGGACAGGCGCGTGTCGCGGGGATTGACGGTGGCGCCGAACACGTCGTTGAACGTGTTGCCCCCGGCGCCGAACTCGGGCGTATTCGACTTGGCGTAGACCACGCCGCCGGCCGCCTCCAGGTGGCGGACGACGAGGTCCGACTGCTCCGCGATACGGTTTTCGAACACCCGCGACCCCAAGGTAGTGCGCACGCCGGCGACGTCGCTCAGGTCCTTGATCGCCACCGGCAGTCCGTACATCGGTCCTCGCTCGCCGCGCGGCCGTTCGAGAAGCGACGCAACCGAGCTGCGGGCGCGATCGAAGCAGCGAATCGGCAGCGCATTGACGACATGATCGACCTCGCCGATTCGCGACTCGAGCGCGTCGAGCACTTCGTTCGGCGAAACGCGCCCGTCGCGAAGCCGCGCCACCACGTCGACGGCAAACAGTTCAATCAATTCGTTCATGACGTATCCGACCTCGCGGCCTTCGATAGATCACGAGTTTCGACCCTCCCGGTACGCCATCGCAAGCGGCCTGATGCGGGCGGGACGAGGTCAGCTTTCGTTTACTCATCCGGCCGACTACACTTTGTCGCTCGGCGATCCACGCCGCCGACCGCTCGTTCGAAACACGCACCACGACACACCATGACCGTCACAAACCCGATCACCTCAGAGGTCGATTTCGAGGCCGAGGGCAAGCACGCCGGTTACCTGCGCCTGCCCCATTCGGTGAATCGATCCGCCTACGGCTTCATCCCGATCCCGGTGATATCGATCAGGAACGGCGACGGCCCCAAGGTGGTGCTGATGGCGGGCAACCACGGCGACGAGTACGAGGGACAAATCGTGCTGACCGCCCTGGCCAAGCGCCTGCGGGCGGATGACGTGCGTGGACAGGTGATCGTCCTGCCGGCGGCGAACACGCCCGCGGTGATCGCGGGCTCGCGCACCTCGCCGGTCGACGGCGGCAACCTGAATCGATGCTTTCCCGGCGACGCCGCCGGCGCGCCCACGTCGGTGATCGCGCACTACCTCGAGCACGTCGTCTTCGACCGTATCGACTACCTGCTCGACCTGCACTCGGGCGGCACCTCGCTCGTGTACCTGCCCACGGCGCTGATTCGTTTCGACGACGACGAGGGGGCCAATCGAAGGCGACACGAACTGCTCGACGCCCTCGCGCTGCCCCATGCCCTCGCATTCGACGCCAGCGACGGACCCTACGCCAGCGCGGCCGCGGCGCGGCGCGGCGGCATCGCCATCACGGCCGAACTGGGCGGCGGCGCCATGGTCGACCGCGCCCTGGTGTCGCTGGTCGAGCAGGGCTTGGACCGCTACCTGCGCCATGTCGGCGTCTGTCCGGCACTCGACACCGTGCCCGCCGCTCATCGCGTACGGCTTTTTCGCGTCGATGACGAATCCCAGTACGTGTTCGCCCGCGCCGCGGGCGTTTTCGAACCCGCCGTCGACCTGGGCGACACGGTGCGCGCCGGCCAGCTGGCCGCGCGCATCCACCGACCCGAACAACCCTGGCTGCCCGCCGAGCCGGTGCATTTCGACCGCGACGGCTTCGTCGTCTGCCGCCGGGCGCTGGCGCGAACCGAAATCGGCGACTGCCTGTTCCAACTCGCCGGCGACTGATTCGTACCGACCGGCGGTCGCGGGATACAACCGTTCGTCGGACCGCCGGTCCGAAAGAAAACGTTGTCGAGACCCGTTTGAACCCCGGCGGGTCCAAACTCTTACCCGTTGAGTATCGCGGCGACGCCGAATCGAATAACGATGAAACGCCGGTGAAGGCGTCCTGGGCTCGCTCGAGCGACGGCGACGAAACGAACGCCCTCGGCGCGAGAAGCGACCCGTCTGTCGAGATCCGACGCCGCATTGCATGGCTCCACGACGAATTAAAAAGTCCGGGAGGCACGAAATGAAACACACCGATCACCTCAATGCCGATCTTCACGAGGCGAGGGTATTCGTTCTTTGCCTCGCCCTCGTTGCACCTGCTCTCGCGGCCGACGACGCCCTGCCGCCGACGTTCGGTCCCGGCGAAGTTGTATACATAGAGCAAACCGGAGACAACCCGCTCATCACCGTCGTCGACACCGACCAGGACGGCGATTACGACGCCGCCGACACCTCCGACCCCTCGGTCTCCGTGGTCGTCGCCGCCCAGTGCAACGACGGCGATGCCGTCCCGCCCTCGGGACTGGTCGGCCTGACCGCGGGCAACGCGGCCTGGACCAGCGGCTACTTCACGTTTCAATCCGAGCCCTACCACGTCATGCCGCTGATCCAGGCGGGCCTGCCCGAAGGCAATACGCAACCCGACTTTCCGCCGGCGCATCTCGACCTGGCGATCGAACAATGCAACGCGCTGTCCGGCGAGCAAAAGGCGACGGGTCAGATGATCGAGCGCCAGATCGGGTTCGTGGCACATGCCCAAACTTGCGTCGACGCGCCGGGTGTCACCACGACCCCGGATGGCGCCACCGTCGCGTGGCTCCTCAAGAATTTCTTCGCCAATGCGTTCACGTTGGGGCTCTACTCGATATTCAACCCGATTGAATTCGGTGCGGAGGGCGACGTGATGGTCGCGAACACGCCCTTGATGGTCGACGTCAACTGCCAGCCGGCGGAACCGGTGAAGGTCGAAGCCGCCACCGTGCTGGCGCTCGAGGAGGCGACGCTCGGCGGTCACTGCGCGATCAACCTGTCGGGCACGCTGCAAACCAATCATCCCGACCAGCAGGTCGGATTCCGGTACGTCGACAACGCCGGTCACCAAAGCCATGCCCACTGGGTAACCACCGATCATTCGGGTCACGCGGACTTCTCCCACCAGTACGATATCCCCGTGAACGCCGACCGCCCGGAAACGGGCCAGGTGCGCATCGAGGGCGTCAGCCACGAGTTCGCGTCGGGCTGGACGCCGTATGCGCTGGACTGCGTGGCCGCCGGCGGCTCCGACTACGCCACCCGGGTTCCACCCGTGATGAGCCTCGACGTCGAAGTCGAAGAGACGGTCATGATGGACGGCCAGGTTTGCCCGGCGTCGGTCCGACTGGTGGCAGGCGTCAGTGCGCCGAGCGGGTTCGTCGGCAGCCTGATATTCGTCGGCAGCCAGTATTTCTCCGCGCTGCATCCGGTGCAGCTCGCGGCGGGACACCGGAGGCAATACGGTGACTACCGCGACCTGAACTGGGGCAGTGGCGGGGAAATCGGCTCGGCACTGTCCACGCAGCCGAACGCTCGAAGGCCGCTCAAGACCCAGCGCTTCACCATGGGATACAACCTCGTCGACGCCGACGGCAACGTGGCCTGGCAGTTCGCGCCCAAATCGTACTCGGTGACCTGTACCGACCCCGGGGTGACACCCGGCCTGCAGTTGGATTCGCCGAATCTCACTGTCGGCACGCTCGACGCCACCGGCGGGACCGCACCAGGCAGGACCGATGATCGGCAACGCGTGTCGGTCCCCGCCGTGGTCGTCCTCCAGCGCATCGACGCCGCCGTCACCGGCGCACGGCTGTCGGTGGAAGGTCGCTTCGGCGTGGTCCAGGCCGAGATTGCCAATCTCGGCACCACCGCCGTCGCCGGCACCGTGGTCATCGACGTTAGCAATGCCGCGGGACGCAAGGTGGCCACCATTCGCAAGCCCGTGCGCATGGTGGCCGGCGGTACGATGAAGATCCGGGAGCGGTTTCGTGCCGTGCGCGCGCAAAGCTACCGCGCCAGCGTGACGGTAGGCGTGGGGAACGACGCCAACCCGGCCAACAACGAGAAGTCGACCAGGTTCTCGCAATGACCTCGTCGTATCGGCGCCGGCTTGCGAACGCGGACCGGCGCCGCGCGAGTGCGGGTCGACCGCGGGCTTACCGGCGGCGCAATGACTCTCCCGAGGCCTCGTCGAAAAGCTGCATGGCATTGGGCGAGATCACTGCGCGGACGTTCTCGCCCACGGCGATGTCGCGGTCGGCACGCACCTGGACGACCAGGCGTTGGCCGCCGTCGAGCCGGATGTCCACCAGCTTCTCCGAGCCGAGGAGTTCGACCAGCACCACCTCTCCCGCCAGCGAGCCGGGCAGCGCCTCGGCGGCGAGCTCGACATCCTGGGGCCGTATGCCGAGCACCAGCTTCGCGTCGGCCGGACAGTCGCCGAGGCCGGGGAACGTTTCACCGGGCACGTCAAGCATCGCGCCACCGACCCGCAGCCGGCCGCCGCTGTCGCGGTCCAGCGAGGCGGGCAGGAAGTTCATCGGGGGACTGCCGATAAAGCCGGCGACGAACAGGTTGCACGGTTCGTTGTAGATCTGCGCCGGCGTGCCGAACTGCTGGACCTTGCCGTCGTGCATGACGGCGATGAGGTCGGACATGGTCATCGCCTCGAGTTGGTCGTGGGTGACGTACACGGTCGTCGTTTGCAGACGCTGGTGAAACAGCTTGAGTTCCGAACGCATGTTCACGCGCAACTTGGCGTCGAGGTTGCTGAGCGGCTCGTCCATGAGGAACACGGCGGGGTTGCGCACCATGGCGCGCCCGAGAGCCACGCGCTGGCGCTGGCCGCCCGACAGGTGCCGCGGCTTGCGGTCGAGCAGGTGGGATATCTCGAGAATCTCGGCAACCTCGCGCACCTTCTTCTCCATCTCCTCCCGCGGCGTGCCCCGCACCCGCAGCGAATAGGCGATGTTTCGGAACACGTTCATGTTCGGGTAAAGCGCGTAGTTCTGGAACACCATGGCAACGTCCCGCTGGCCCGGCCGCACGAGGTTGATGCGCCGCTCGCCGAAATAGATGTCGCCGTGGCTGACGGTTTCCAGGCCGGCGATCATCCGAAGCAGCGTGGTCTTCCCGCAGCCGCTCGGCCCGAGCAGCGTGACGAAGTTCAGCGCGGGGAACTTCAGGTCCACGTCCTTGACGACGTGATTCGATCCGAACAGCTTGTTGACTCGGGAAAGGACGACATCCAAGGCCATCGATAGTTTCCTGGTAAGTGCGGTTTGTCAGCCTTTCACGCCCCCGGCGCCGAAGCCGGCGACGAGGTGGCGCTGGAAGAACATGAACAGGGCGGCGAGCGGCAGGGTCATGAGCACGGCCGACGCCATCATCAGGCCCCAGTTGACGTGGACCCCCTCGAAGAAGTGCATGACACCGACGGTCAGCGTCAGGTTCTGCACCGAGTTGATGAAGATCCGCGCGAACAGGTAGTCGTTCCAGGCCACGATGACCGAAAAGATCACCGCCGCGATGATGCCCGGCAACGCGCTCGGCAGAACGATCTGGTAGAAGACCTGGAACCGGCTGGCGCCGTCGATTAATCCGGCCTCCTCGATCTCCACCGGCAATCCGCGGAAGAACGCCCACAGGAGCCACGTACAAAACGGCATGGTTATCGAAACGTAGCCGAATACCAGCGACCACAGGCTGTTGGCGATGCCGAGGTCGACGATTACCAGGAACAGCGGAAACACCAGCACGATCGGCGGCATCATGTAGCCGAGCAGACTGAGATAGGGAATCACCCGCCGGCCGTGATACCTGAAGCGCGTCAGGCTGTACGCGGCGAGGGTTGCGATCGCCACGCTGATGAACGCGGCACCGAACGCGACCACCACGCTGTTGAAAAACCACGACAGGAAATGCTGCGTCGGCGAGGTGTCCGGCGTATAGTCGCTGCCGGACTCGAAGTACATCGGCTTGCCGTGAATCAACGCCGAGTAATGCTCGACGACCAGTTCCTTCGGCAGCCACGTGGGTGGGCTGGTGAAGATCTCGCCGGTCGGCTTGATCGAGGTCAGCAGCGCCCAGATCAGCGGAAAGCACACCACGAACGTGACGGCGCCGAGCACGACGTAGCGCACCGCGCGGCGAACTATTTCGCCCCAGTCTCTCTGTACGCGAATCGACATGTTGCTCAATCCTCCTGGCCGAATCGCATGACGCGAAGGTACAGAATGCTGCCGGCCAGCAGCATCGCGGTCATCACGACGCCGGTGGCCGCGCCGACGCCGAGCTTGAGGTTGGCGATGGACTGCTCGAACGAGTAGATGGCGAGGTTGAACGTCGACGTGCCCGGTCCGCCCTTGGTCAGAAGATAGATCTCCTCGAACTTGTTGAAGGTCCAGATAGTGCGAAAGACCACCACGACCATCAGCACCTCGGCCAGGTTGGGCAGTGTCACGTCCCGAAAGCGCCGCAGCGGACCGGCGCCATCCACGCGGGCGGCGTCGTACAGCTCGAGCGGAATGGTCTGCAGTTTGGCCAGCACGCAAATGACCACGAACGGCGTGTACTTCCACACGCTGAGCGCGATCGTCGAGCCCATCGCCATGTTGGGCGTGGAGAACCAGTAGATGTTCTCGTCGATGATGCCGAGCGTCATCAGCACGTGGTTCAGGACGCCGATCTCGGGGTTGAATATCCACGACCACATGAGCGCGATCACCGCGGTGGGCACGATGTAGGGAAACAGCAGCAGCCCCCGGAACACGTTGATGCCTCGCAGCGGGTAATGGAGCAGCAGCGCGAAGGCCACGCCCAGCAACGCCTGCAGCACGATCGACGACGTGGTCCAGATCGTCGCCTGGTAGAACGAATCCCAGAACAGCTCGTCGCCGAAGATGGCGCGGAAGTTGTCCAGGCCGATGAACTGCCACTGGTCCGGCCGCAGCGGATTGCGGTAGTAGAACGACATTCGCACCACCTGGACCACCGGATACACCATGAACACCAGGCAGGCGACGAGGAACGGGAGAATGAACAGCACGCCGACATGGGTGTCATGCTGGCGTATCTCCGCCCACCACCGCCGCAGCGATCCCTCGTCAGGGTCGACGGCGCGGGGGCGGGAGGCTTGTCCGGTAGGTGCCATCGGTCAATGCATCTGCAAGGTTTTCGTCGGCGCCGCGGCGCACGGGCCGCGAGGCGAAACGTCCGTGTTTCGTCTCGCGGAGCGCGGACCGGATCAGAGAACCAGCCGCAAGTGCTCCTTGCGCACCATCTCGAGCTGCCCGGCACCCCATTTCGCCGCGTCCGCCGGCTTCGTGCCGTCCAGGACGACCTTCTGAACCGTCTGTGCGAGGATCGACCGACCATGCACGATACCGGCCAACGGATTGGCGCCGCCGCGCAGTTCATTGCCGGTGTTGCTCGAATGCGGCAGTGAATCGCGATAGTAGGTCAGTATGGTCCTTTCCTTGTCCTCGAAAAAGGCATGTTCCTTCAGGGTCGGATCCTCGACCACGTCCCTGTATACCGGCGAGACGTTCGGCACCAGCGAATGGCAGTAGCGGACCAGCCACTCGCGCTTCGTCTGGTAGTAGGCGAGCGCCGCCTTGATCTCGTCGACGTAGGGATTATTGGGCTCGGGAATGGACCAGCCCTGGAAGTCGTTCCAGTTGAAGCGGTTGCCGGTCGTCGGGTGGGCTGCATGGTTGAACGACTGGATCGCCTTGTAGATGTCCGGCGCCTCCTCGGCGGCGCGGCCGTAGACCCGGCCCCAGTAGAAAACCATGCCGACCTTGCCGGTGACCATGGCATCGACCACCTGCAGGAAGCTGTACTCGAGGGCGCCCTTGGGCATGTACGGCTGAAGGTCGCGAACGAACTCCAATGCCTCGACGGTCGCCGGGCTGTCGAAGGCCACCTCGAAGTTGTTCGACGCGTCAAACATGCGCCCGCCCGCCGAGTGCAGCAGCGCGGCGAAATGATAGTCCGTGCACAGGTTGCGCCCGAGCGCCAGGGCGATGCCGTCCAGATCGGTCTTCTCCTGGATGGTACGCGCCGCGTTCAGCATGTCGTCCCAGGTCCAGGTATCGGGATCGCCCAAGCCGAGCTCCTCGACGACGTCCATGCGCACCATCAGCAGGTGGGGTTGGTGATGGGCCGGCAGGACGAACTGCTGGCCTTTCCACGCGCCCCAGTCGGAAAAACTGACGCCTTCGATCATCCGGTCGGCGCCGACCTTTTCGACCACGTCGTCGACCGGCGAAAGCAGTCCTTCGGCCATCAGCTGGTAGGCGATGGGCGATTCGACGCTGATCAGGTGGGGCGGCTGCTGGGCGGCGAGGTCCGTCATCAACTTGACGTACACGCTGTCCCATCCGACGGTCTCGATCTCGAACTTCAGGCCGGGCGCATTGGCGCTCGCCCACTCGTTCATGGCATCGACGGCAACGCCGGCGTAGGGTCCGGGCTCGCCCCAGACGCGAACGGTTCCCTGCTTGGTCGATTGCGCCCGAAGCGGCGCGCCGCCGTATCCGGCGGCAAGCATACCGCCGGTGATCGCGGTTCCCGTGGCCAGGAAATCCCGGCGCGTTACGCTGCCAAAGCGGTTCGATAGCTTGATTCGTGACATAGCTGCTTTTCCTCCGTCGTGGTGAGTGGTCGTTTACCCGTCGCGCCCCGCGCCGTTGCGCGCGAAGCACGAGCCGGGTCAACCTTGATCATCGTTCCAGTACCCGCCCCGGACCGCTCGGTTCGGCGGGCGGCAGGCTGGTCTGGCGCTCGGCCAGTTGCCGGCGCAGGCGCTGCGTGTGGGCCGCGACCGCGCCGATGCCCGGGTCCACGCGGGCCAGCCCTTCCGCGACGGCCTGGCGGGCCACGGCCTCGGCGACGTCCGCGTACAGCGTCGGCTCGAAAAGGCTCGGCAGAATCCGCTCCGGCCCGAGCACGTCGTCGGACACGGACGAGGCGATTGCGTGCGCGGCAGCGACGCACATGCCGACGCTGATGTCGCGGGCGCGGGTGTCGAGGGCGGCGCGAAACAACGCGGGAAACGCCAGCACGTTGTTGCAATGGTTGGGAAAGTCGAAGCGTCCGCTCGCGGTCAACACGGCGCCGGCATCTTTCGCGTCGCGCGGTGAAATCTCCGGGTCCGGATTGGCCAGGGCGAACACGATGGGCGCCTTCGCCATGGTCCGAACCATGTCGGGCGTGACGATACCGGCCGTGGACAGCCCGATGAAGATATCGCGGCCGCGCATCGCCACGGCAAGCCCACCGCGAAGCCCCCCGGGATTGGTCCTGGCGGCGACGCGCGTCCAGTGCGGTTTCTCGTAATCGCGGCCGCGCTCCAGGATGCCGTCCCGTTCCACCACCACGATGTCGTCGAAACCGAGCTCGCCAAGCATTCGTACGCAGGCCGTGCCGGCCGCGCCGCAACCGGCGATCACGACGCGCTGTTCGCTCGCCCGCCGCCCGGTCAGGCGCAAGGCGTTGATCAACCCGGCGGCGATGACCGTCGCGGTTCCGAACTGATCGTCGTGAAGCACCGGCACCTGCAGCTCGTGCCTGAGGCGCTCGACGACGTGAAAGCACTCGGGCGCGGCGACGTCCTCGAGATTGACGGCGCCGAAAGTCGGCTCCAGCGCGAGCACCAGTTCGACGAGCTTGTCGGGATCGTCGGCCTTGACGCACAACGGCATGGCATCGATGCCCGCAAGCATCCGGAACATGGTCGCCTTGCCTTCCATCACCGGAAGAGCGGCGTATGGCCCGACGTTTCCGTAGCCGAGCACCGCGGTGCCGTTGGAAACGACCGCGACGAGGTTGTCTTTCGCGGTTTGTTCGTGAATCGCCTCGGGATTGCGAACGAGCTCGCGAACCACGTGCCCGACACCGGGAGTATAGGCGACGGCGACATCGGCGAAGTCGCGCACGGTCGCCTTGGGCAGGATCTCTATCTTGCCGTGTCCCGCGTACACGTCTCGCGCGAATGCCAGCGCGGCCTCGGCGGTGACGGGACCTTGATTCGTGTCGGTCACGCGTAGGCCCTAGTCCGTGTAGCGCTCGCTGCGCACGTCCGCCGTGATCTTGTGTGCGAGCATGCCTTCGACCTGGCATTGACGCGCCATGATGGGCGCGATGCGCCGGCTCGCCGCGGCTGTCAGTCTCTGGTAGGTCACGGTCTTGATGAACTTGCCGACCCACAGGCCGCCGGTATAGCGACCGGCGCCGCCCGTCGGCAGCGTGTGGTTCGTGCCGACGCCCTTGTCGCCGTAGGCCACGGTGCTTTCCTCGCCGACGAACAGGCTGCCGTAGTTGCGCAGGTTCTCGAGATAGTAGTCGTTGGACGCCGTCATGATCTCGAGGTGCTCGGGCGCGTACTCGTCGCTTGCCTTCACCGCTTCCTCGTCGCTGTCGACCACGACCACTTCACCGAAGTCCGCCCACGAGCGGGACGCGATCTCCCGCGTCGGCAGGGTCTCGAGCTGGCGCTCGATCTCGGCGATCACCGCTTCGCCGAGTCGTTTCGATGTCGTCACCAGCCACGCCGGACTGTCGGGACCGTGTTCGGCCTGCCCGAGCAGGTCGGTGGCGACCAGTGCCGGATCGGCGCCGTCGTCGGCGATGACCAGGATCTCGGTGGGCCCGGCGGGCAGGTCGATGCCGACGGTGCCGAATAGCTGCCGCTTGGCTTCCGAGACGTAGGCATTGCCGGGCCCGGTCACCATGTCCGCGCGCGGCATGCCGACCAGGCCGTAGGCCATTGCGGCGAATGCCTGTACGCCCCCCAGGCAGTAGATCTCGTCGGCGCCGGCGGCGTGCAGCCCGTACAGGGTCGGGGGATAGATTCCCTCCGGTCCTCGCGGCGGGGCGCAGCCGACGATGTGCCCGCAACCCGCCACGCGGGCGGTGCCGACCGACATCAACGCCGCGCTTACCAGAGGGTACTTGCCGCCGGGGATGTAGCAGCCGACGTTCTTCACCGGTATGTGCTTCTGGCCGAGCGTGATGCCTTCGCCGAATTCTTCCTCGAACGCCTGCATGGACTCGAGCTGTCGTCGCGCGAAGGACTGGATCTGGTTCTTGCAGAACTCGAAGTCGTCCTTGAATGTCTGCGGCAGGGAAGCGACCGTGCGTTCGATTTGCTCGGCGGTCACGCGCACCGGCCCGGTCCACTTGTCGAGGTCGCGAGCGTAGCGCAGCACCGCCTCGTCGCCTTCGGACTCGATCTCGGCGAGCATGCGGCTGACGGTGTCCACCACGTCCTTGCGGCGCGTTTTCGACGAGCTGGGTGATTGCTTCAGGTACTTTCTCATTGCGCGTCCCGGTAGATTTCGTCGTGAATTCATCGCAACCGCGAAAAAAGTAAACGTTTACATTTTTTGCGCGACAAAATGAAAACGTTTACATTGCGGATCTGGCATCCTATGCGAGAATTCGCCGGGCTGTCAACTCGTCGGCTCGCGCGGTCGACCCAACGCCCCAAACCGAATGGAGAACGCCCGATTGGCGAGCAAGAAACGATCCACCAGGAAAGAAGCCGGCCGGGCCTCGGGGCGCACGCAGGTGACGATTCACGAGATCGCCAGGGAGGCAGGCGTATCGATCGCCACCGTTTCCCGCACCCTCAACGCGCCGGAGAAAGTCCGCCCGCAAACCCGCGAGCGGATTCTCGCCATCGTGCGCGACCGGCACTACGTCTCCGACGCCCTGGCGGTCAGCCTGGTGTCGCGGCGATCGGGTACCATCGGCGTCATCATTCCGACCATCATCTATTCCATCTACGCCGGGTTCATTCATTCCATCCAGAAGGCATGCGGTGAGGCGGGCTATACCGTTCTGACCGGCATCACCGAGTACTCCGATACGCTCGAGGACGAGATCGTCACCCGCCTGCTGGAGCGGCGCGTCGACGGTCTCGTCCTGACCGGCGTGTCGCGCGGCGCGGGCATCTACCACAAGATCCGCAACCTCGGCGTGCCGTTCGTGACGACGTGGCACGTATCGAAGAATCCGGACATTCCGTCGGTCTCCTTCGACAACTACGCGGCCAGCATGGACGCCATGCAGCACCTGTATTCCCTGGGCCATCGGCGCATCGCCCTCATCTGCGGCAAGTCCGACCGCAATGACCGCGCGTTCGAACGGCGGCGGGCCTATTGCGATTTTCTGCGCCGCAAGCGTATCGGCAGCAACGCGGAATTGATGGAGGAGCGCGACTTCGAGTTTTCCGAGGGCGAGGCGGCGATGAGAAAGATCCTGCGCGTCGAGCCGCGCCCCTCGGCCGTGTTCTGCGCCAACGACATTCTCGCCGTGGGCGCAATGCACGCCTGCCGCGACCTGGGCGTCGCGGTGCCGGCCGACATGTCGATCATGGGCTTCGACGACCACCCCGTCACCGAGCACGTCACGCCGCCGCTGACCACCATCCGCGTACCTGCCGACTCGATGGGAAAGGAAGCGACGCGTTCATTGCTGCGCGCCATCGACACGGGCAAGCCGCCGGCGTCGAAAGTGCTTCGCACCGATGTCGTGGTTCGCGACTCGACCGCGCCCACCGGGAAGCGGCGGACGCGTCGAAAGGCGTCCTGAGACGACAGCGCCCGGGCCAACACCCGGCTACGAATCGCGAGACTGAAACTTCGGTCGTAGATCGCTCGAGAACCTTGGGCGGTCGGGCTCGGCCTCGGTCAACGGCGTCGTTTCGACCATGCTTCGGACCGAGCGTCGAACGAGTTCCTGGTACTCACCGGTACCTCGCCGTTTCCACGCGACCTCGTTCTCGGACAGGGTGCGAACGACTTTCCCGGGGCTGCCCACCACCATGGAGCGCGGCGGGATCTCCACGCCGGCCTTGACGAAGGCGTTGGCGGCGACGATCGAACTCTCGCCGATGACCACGCCGTCCATCACCACCGCGTTCATGCCGACGAGGGCGTTTCTGCCCACGCGGCATCCGTGGAGCACGGCGCCGTGACCGACGTGCCCGTCGGTCTCCACGCGGGTCTCCTGGCTGGGGAAGCCGTGCATCACGCAGCAGTCCTGCAAATTGCTGCCCGCCTCGAGCACGAGCCGGCCGAAGTCGCCGCGCATCACCGCGCAGGGGGCGACGTAGCACCCGGGTCCGATGTGGGCGTCGCCGATGATCACGGCCGTCGGATGTACGTAGGCGTCCGGGTGGACGACCGGGCGGATGCCGTCGATCGCGTAGAAGGGCATGGGTCATTCCGGGTAGGAGAAGTGGTAGCATGTTATCAAGCGCGCCGGGTGTTTTGTACGCATCCGTCTGCACGTACCGGCGCCGACGGACCGACCCATGAACTATACGACCATCGACTATCACTGCGACGGCGGGGTGGCCACGCTCGCTTTCAACCGCCCCGACAAGCTCAACAGTTTCAACGCGACCATGCACGCCGAGGTGCGCGAGGCGCTGGATGCCGCCCGGGATGACGAGGCCGTGCGCTGCCTGCTCGTTACCGGGCGCGGTCGGGGCTTTTGCGCCGGCCAGGACCTCTCCGACCGCAATGTCGGCGCGGGCGACGCGCCGCCCGACCTCGAGGCGTCGATTCGCGAGAACTACAACCCGCTGATTCAGCGCATCACCGGGATGCGAAAACCGGTGGTGTGCGCGGTGAACGGCGTCGCCGCCGGTGCCGGCGCCAACATCGCGCTGGCCTGTGACATCGTCATCGCCGCGCGCTCGGCGTCCTTCATCCAGGCGTTCTGCAAGATCGGCCTCATTCCCGACAGCGGAGGCACGTGGTGGCTCGCCCACCTGGCCGGACGCGCCCGCGCGCTCGGCTTGGCCCTGACCGGCGAGCGCATCGACGCGGCCACCGCGAAAGACTGGGGTCTGATCTGGGACTGCGTCGACGACGAGGCGCTGCCGGCGCGAGCCCGGTCGCTGGCGGAACACTTCGCCACCCAGCCCACTCTCGGCCTCGGCCTGACCAAGGCCGCCGTCAATGCCGCGTTCGCCAACGACCTGCCCGCCCAGCTCGACCTCGAGGCGCGCCTGCAGGGCGAGGCGGGCCGGAGCGCCGACTATCGCGAGGGCGTGGCGGCCTTCATGGAAAAACGAAAACCCCGGTTCAGCGGAAAATGACATGACCGATCCCTTGCCGACATCCAGCCCGGTGGGCGTCATCGGCGCCGGCACCATGGGCGCCGGCATCGCCCAGGTCGCCGCCGCCGCGGGCCACACGGTGATGCTGTACGACGCCGCCGAGGGCGCCGCCGAACGCGGCATTTCCCACGTCGCGGCGGGCCTGGAAAAACTGGTGGCGCGCGGTCGAATGGACGCCGGGGCGCGCGATGCGTTGCTGGCGCGCATCCGGCCGGTGGACAACATCGAATCGCTTGGCGGCTGCGCCCTGGTGGTGGAAGCCGTGGTCGAGAAGCTCGAGGTGAAGCGCGACCTGTTCCAGGCGCTCGAGTCAATCTGCAGCAACGACGCCATTCTTGCCAGCAACACGTCGTCGCTGTCCATCACCGCCATTGGCGCGTCGATGTCCCGGCCCGGTCGCCTGGTGGGCATGCATTTCTTCAACCCGGCGCCGATCATGAAACTGGTCGAGATCGTTTCCGGCCTGGATACCGAGCCCGGCATCGCGGCGCGGGTGTCCGACACCGCCGCCGCCTGGGGCAAGCACGCCGTGCACGCGCGCTCGACGCCCGGATTCATCGTCAACCGCGTCGCGCGTCCGTTCTACGGCGAGGCGCTTCGGCTGCTCGAGGAGCGGGTCGCGGACATCGCCGTCATCGATCGCGTGGTGCGGGACGCCGGCGGCTTCCGTATGGGACCGTTCGAACTCATGGACCTGATCGGCATCGACGTCAACTACGCGGTGAGTTGCTCGGTGTACGACGCCTACTACCAGGACCCGCGCTTCATCCCGTCGCTGGAGCAGAAGGAGCGCGTGGACGGCGGCCGCCTGGGCCGCAAGAGCGGCCGCGGCTTCTACGACTATGGCGAAGGCGCGGCACCCGCGCGGGCCGAACCCGCGTCGGCGGGCGCGCCGCCCGAATCGATCATCGCGGGGCCGCTTCCCGGCTTCGCCGCGCCGCTGCTCGAGCGTATCGCCGCGGCGGGCATCCACGTCCACACCGACGAGGAAGCCGAGGGTGTCATTCGCCTGCCCGGCGCCGTGCTCGGGGTGACCGACGGGCGCACCGCCACGCGGCGCGCCGTCGAGGACCTCCACGCGAACCTGGTCGTGTGCGACCTGTGCCTTGACTATGCCGCAACGCCCGGCATTGCCGTGGCGGCGTCGATGAACGCCTCGCCCACCGCCCTCGACGAGGTGATCGCGCTGCTCGGCGCCGCCGGGATCGCCGCCTACCCGGTCGCCGACACGCCGGGGCTGTTGGTCATGCGACTCGTATCCATGTTGGTCAACGAGGCCTGCGAGGCGGTGCTGGCCGGTGTTTGCGACGCACGGGGCGTGGACACCGCGATGCGAAGCGGGGTCAACTATCCGCGGGGACCGCTGGCGTGGGCCGACGCGATCGGCGCCGACACGGTACTCACGGTGCTCAATCACCTGCAGCAGGGTTACGGCTCGGACCGCTACCGGCCCTCGCTGCTGCTCCAGCAACACGTCTACGCGTCGCGTCCCTTTCATGAACAAGCACATTGAACCCATGTCCGACCAAGCCATCGCCGAAGCCGCCCGCGACGCCATGTTCGCTGGCGACCACTGCTCGAGATCGCTCGGCATGGAGATCCTCTCCGTAGGGGTCGGCGAGGCCGTCGTGCGCATGCGAATTCGCCGCGACATGCTGAACGGCCACGGTACATGCCACGGCGGCATGATCTTCACCCTGGCGGACAGCTGCTTCGCCTTCGCCTGCAACTCGCGCAACCAGCGCGCGGTTGCCATGAGCTGCCTGATCGACTTCATCAAGCCGGCGAAGGAGGGCGACCTGCTCACCGCCGCCGCGCGCGAGGTGTCGCTGGCCGGCCGCAACGGCATCTACGACATCGCGGTGACCAACGGCGACGGCGAGCAGGTCGCGCAGTTCCGCGGCAAGTCCCTCATCATTCCCGGCACCGTGACCGGCGACCCGTAGAAGACGACACTTACGAGGAGGTCAACATGAGCGAGGACGAACGCGGCAGGCTGGAGCCCATCGAGAAGGCGAGCGTCGACGAGCTTCGCGCCCTGCAACTCGAGCGCCTGCGCTGGAGTCTCGGGCACGCCTACGACAACGTGCCGTGGTATCGCGGCGCCTTCGAGGCCGCCGGCGTCCACCCGGACGACCTGAAGTCCCTCGATGATCTTGCGCGCTTTCCCTTCACCACGAAGGCGGACTTGCGCGACAACTACCCCTTCGGCCTGTTCGCGGTGCCGCGCGATCGGGTGGTGCGCATTCACGCGTCCTCGGGAACCACCGGCAAACCCACCGTGGTGGGCTACACCCAGAGAGACATCGATACCTGGGCCCATGTCATGGCGCGCTCCATACGCGCCTCCGGCGGGCGGCCCGGCGACATCTGCCACGTCTCCTACGGCTACGGCCTGTTCACCGGCGGGCTGGGCGCGCACTACGGCGCCGAACGCCTCGGATGCACGGTGATTCCCATGTCCGGCGGTCAGACCGAGAAGCAGGTGCAGCTGATCGCCGACTTCAAGCCGCGCATCATCATGGTGACGCCCTCGTACTGCCTGAACATCGCCGACGAGATGGAGCGGCAGGGGCTGGGCGCCAGCGGGTGTTCACTGGAGATCGGCATCTTCGGCGCGGAACCGTGGACCAACGAGATGCGCGCCGAGATCGAGGGCCGGCTGGGCATCGACGCGCTGGACATCTACGGCCTCTCGGAGGTGATCGGGCCGGGCGTGGCCACCGAATGCATCGAGACCAAGGACGGACCGACGATCTGGGAGGATCACTTCTACCCCGAGGTCGTCAACCCCGAGACCGGCGAGGTGCTGCCCGACGGCGAGCACGGCGAACTGGTGTTCACCTCCCTCACCAAGGACGCCTTCCCCGTCATCCGTTACCGCACCCGCGACCTGACGCGGCTGCTGCCGGGGACCGCGCGCACCATGCGCCGCTTCGACAAGATCACCGGGCGCAGCGACGACATGCTGATCATTCGCGGCGTGAACGTGTTCCCCACCCAGATCGAGGAGCTGATCCTCAAGACCGAGGGCCTCGCGCCCCACTACCAACTGGAGATCACGCGCGACGGACGCATGGACGCGTTGACCATCAACGCCGAACTCTCGCCCGGCACCCCGGGCTCTCGAATCGGCGAACTGGAAAAAGAACTCGCCCACCGCGTCAAGGCCTACGTCGGCGTGACCAGCCGCGTGGTGGTGCACGTGGAGGGCGGCGTGCCGCGCTCACAGGGCAAGGCGCAGCGGGTGATACGCCACGCCTGAACGACCTGCCGCGCCATGTCGTCCCAGCCGCGGCGGCGCGGCCGGAACCTTGGCATGAACGGTCTAGAAGTCGTCCTTGCGCCGGCGGGTTTCGGCGAACACGTCGACCGGCGCCGCGCCCTGCATGCCGATCGAAGCGACGAACTCCGGCACGTCGGCGCGCAGGAACGGATTGGTCTCGCGCTCGAGTTTCATCGTGGTGGGCACGGTCGGTTGATTGTTCCTGCGTTTCTCCGCCACCTCGTCCATGCGCGACTTCAACGCCTCGTTGCCGGCGTCCACCGACAGAGCGAACCTGCCATTGGCCAGCGTGTACTCGTGGGCGCAGTAGATGCGCGTGTCGTCGGGCCAACGCCTGATGCGCGACAACGAATCCCACATCTGCGCGGGGCTGCCCTCGAACAACCGTCCGCAGCCCATGGCGAACAATGTGTCGCCGACGAAGGCCAGGGACTGGTCGGGAATGTAATAGACGATGTGTCCGACGGTGTGTCCCGGCGTCTCCAGCACCTGCACGGTATGACCGCCGAAATCGAATGAATCGCCATCGGTGACGGTAACGTCGATGCCGGGAATGCGCTTGGCGTCGTTGCCGTTGCCGATGATGGTGCAGCCGGTGGCCCGTTTCACGTCGAGATTGCCGCCGGCGTGGTCGTCGTGGTGATGGGTGTTGAATATGTGGGTCAGCGTCCATCCCTTGCGCTCGAGCTCGGCGAGAATGACCCGGGCGTCCGGCGTGTCGATGCACGCGGTGAGACCGTTTTGCGGTTCGTGCACCAGGAAGCCGTAGTTGTCGCTGCGGCAGGGGAACATGTGGATTTCGAGGTTCGAGTTCATGACGAATCTCCGTCGTGTGTTATCGAGCCGTGCCCGCGCGGCGCGCGGCGGCGTGGCGTGCCTGGCGGGTACCGTGGCCAACCCCGCGAACATTGCCGGTGGTCGGCCGGACCGCGCCGAGAAACGCCGGCGCGCCCTTGAAGCCGCCGCGCTCGAAGTCCGTCGCCAACGCGCCGCGCACGGTATCCGGGTCCATGCCGAGCGGTTCCGTGAGGCCGCGATAGAGCAGTTCGAACAGGCGCGGCAGGGCGATGCGGTGGGTCCGGCCGGTCGTCTCGTAAAGCCAGTCGGACAGCAGCAGGAAGCGATCGAACAACGGGCCGGCGCCGAACAGCGCCATGGTGGCGGCGAACCGGCCCGAGTTGGCGATCATGTCAAAGTAACGCGCAAAACGCGCCATGCGCTGCACGGTGACGAAGTCGACGCAATCGGTCGACAAAACGCGGTACGGGGGCGACGAGTCGAAGCGCAGGTCATGGTCGCGCTCGCGGCGGGTCATCGGCGTGCCGCGCAGGCGCTTGAGAATGCCGACCTGTATCTCGTCGGGCCCCAGCGCGAACAACTTGTCGAAACCGCGGGCGAAGCTGGCGAGATCCTCGCCGGGCAGGGCGAAGATGAGGTCGGCGTGGATGTGGGCGTGGGTATGCGTCTTGAGCCACGCCAGGTTGTCGATCGTCGCCGCCTCGTCCTGGCGACGGTCGATCGTCGCCTGCACCGCGGGATTGAAGGTCTGGATGCCGATCTCGAACTGCAGCGTGCCCGGCGCGAAGCGTTGCAGGCGCGGCTTCACCGAGGCCGGCAGGCGGTCGGGTATGAGTTCGAAGTGCAGCAGCAACCCGTCGTCGCCGAGATCCAGGAAGTAGTCGAGGATGCGCGCGACGTGAGCGCGCTTCAGGTTGAAGGTGCGGTCGACGAACTTGAAGTGGCGCACGCCGCGGCGGTAGAGATCGTCGAGGGCGCCGATGACCCGGTCGAGGTCGAAATGCCAGGCGGTGCGGTCGAGCGACGACAGGCAGAACTCGCACTTGAACGGGCAGCCGCGCGAGGCTTCGACATAGATCATGCGCTCGCGAATGTCCGTGTCGTCGTAATCGCGGTAGGGAAGCGCCAACTCGCCGAGCGGCGGGTTGGGCGCCGCCATGAATCGGTGCGGCGGGCGCTCGCCCGACAACAGGCGGGCGCACAGGTCGGCGAAGGCGAAGTCGGCCTGGCCGCCGATCACGTAGTCGGCGACATCGGCGGCCGCCGGCAGATCGGCCGCGCAGCCGACCTCCGGCCCGCCCATGACCACCACGCAGTCGGGGCGGACGGTCTTGATCAACGCGGCCACCGCGCCGCTCTCGGCCACGTTCCAGATGTACACGCCCAGGCCCACGATACGCGGTTCGAGCGCCAGGATATGCTCGGCGATGTCGGCGGCGCGCTGCTCGAGGGTGTATTCGCGCATGGCGGTGCGCCCGCGCAACGCGCCCATGTTGGCATACAGGTAACGAAGTCCCAGCGACGCGTGGTGGTAGCGCGCGTTGATGGTGGCGATGACGACGTCCACGCTATTCACGGCGCGGGGATATCGTCCGCCCCGGCGAGCTTCTTCAAAACGCGCGATACCGCCATGAAGCCCATGGTCGCGGTGACGTGGGTGACCGACCCCAGTCCCCCGGCGCAGGACAAGCCGGTGGCGGTGTCCACGCGGGACTTGTCGCGGCAGACCTCGCCGTCCGCGAGGGCGAAGATCACCTGCTCGGTGGAATAGACGCACGGAACATCGAAACGGCGTCCGGGGGTGCGGGTGAAGCCGTGGTGGGCGCGCAGACGCTTGCGCACCTTGGCCAACAAAGGATCGTGCTCGGTGCGCGACAGGTCGGCAAGGCGGACCAGGGAAGGATCGATGCGGCCCCCGGCGCCGCCGACGGTAATCACGCGACGGCGCGAGCGCCTGCAGCGGGCGACGATCTCCGCCTTGACGCGGAAGTTGTCGGCGCAGTCGATTACGTAGTCGAAACCCGCATCGAGCATCGCGGCGGCATTCTCCACGGTGACGAAGTCGTCAACGGCTTCGACGCGGCAGTGCGGGTTGATGACGGCGATGCGCCGCTTCATGGCCTCGATCTTCGCCATGCCCAGGGTCGAGTCGTCGGCGATGACCTGGCGGTTGATGTTGGACTCCGCCACGTGATCCATGTCGATCAGCGTGATGGCGCCCACGCCGCTGCGCGCCAGCGCCTCGGCGACCCAGGAACCGACCCCGCCGACGCCGATGACGCACACCCGGCTGGCGGTGAAGCGCGCGAGCCCGGCGGCGCCGTAGAGCCTGGCGATGCCACCGAATCGACGCGCGGCGTCGACGGCGGGCGCGAACGCTGGGGACGGGGCACTGGGCATGGAACCATCGAGATTCATCGGCAGGGCGCGTAATGGTACCATGCGACGCCCCTGCCCCACCCCGGCGGCCGCAGCGGCCGCGCGCCAAATTCGGAGACTGACATGCGTCGCAACATCGCCCTGGTGCTCGGCTCGTTTCACCGCCCCCTGATCGAGGAGATGCTGGACGAGGCGCGCGCGGCGGCAGCCGGCCTCGACCTCGCCATCGTCGACGAGACCTGGGTGCCCGGTTCGATGGAGAAGCCGCTGGCGGTCAAGCGCGCGCTCGGCCGGGACGACGTCGACGGCGCGGTGGTGCTCGGCATCATCGAGAAGGGAGAGACCGACCATGGCCTGGTGATGGGCCAGGCGGTGGTATCGGCGATCATCGCCTTGCAACTCGAGTTCATGAAACCGGTGGGCGTGGGCATACTCGGGCCGTCCATTCACCCCAGCCAGATAGCCTCGCGGCTGCGCCCCTACGCCCGCGACGCGGTCGCGGCCGCCGCGCGCATGTTCGAGACGTAGCGCGTGTCCCCCATGTACTTGACAGGTTCGCCGCCCATCCATTATTTAGGTCGGGTTTCGCCATCCCTCCCCCGACGATAACAGGTACAAATTCAATACCGTGAACGCTACCACGTCTTTTTCCGACCGCGACGGCTTCATCTGGCAGGACGGTCAAATGGTTCCCTGGCGCGAGGCCACCACCCACGTGCTGACGCACACGTTGCACTACGGCCTGGGCGTCTTCGAGGGCGTGCGCGCCTACAAGACGGACAAGGGCACGGCGATCTTCCGCCTCGCCGAGCACACCGAACGGCTGTTTCGCTCGGCGCACATTCTCAACATGAAGATTCCCTACGACGCCGAGACGCTGAACCAGGCGCAAATCGACGTGGTACGTGCCAACGAACTGGAGTCGGCCTACATCCGCCCGCTCGCCTTCTACGGTTCGGAAGGCATGGGCATCCGCGCCGACATGCTGAGAACCCACGTCGCCATCGCCACCTGGGCCTGGGGCGCGTACCTCGGCGACGAGGGCTTGAAAAAGGGCATCAAGGTGCGCACATCTTCGCTCACCAGGCACCACGTCAACATCACCATGTGCCGCGCCAAGGCTTGCGGCAACTACATCAACTCGATCCTGGCACTGCAGGAAGCGGTGTCCGCGGGTTGCGACGAGGCGCTGATGCTCGACGCCAGCGGCTACGTGATGGAAGGCACCGGGGAGAACGTGTTCATCGTACGCGACGGGGTCGTCTATACGCCGGACCTGACATCGGCGCTCGAGGGCATCACGCGCGACACGGTCATGCGCCTGATGACCGAACTCGGCATCGAGGTGCGCGAGAAGCGCATCACCCGCGACGAGGTGTACATCGCCGACGAGTGCTTCTTTACCGGCACCGCGGCCGAGGTGACCCCGGTGCGCGAACTCGACGGGCGCGTCATCGGCAACGGCATGCGCGGACCGATCACCGAGAAGGTGCAATCCGCCTACTTCGACTGCGTCGAGGGCCGATCGTCGCAGCATGCGGACTGGCTGACCTATATCTAGTATCCTTCGACCATGAACGAAAACTCGCCCGACAGCCGACATAGCGAACTGAAAACGCCCAACGCGTCGCTGCGCGTGGACGTCACCCGCGCGGACCTGCCCCTGCACTGCCCGATGGAGGGCATGAGCCTTTGGAATTCGCACCCGAAGGTCTACATCCCCATCGAGAAGAACGGTCACGCCCTGTGTCCGTACTGCGGCACCTACTACGTGCTCAAGGACGATTGAACCGGCAAGGTCATCGGGCGGCGCCGCGAACCGGTTGAGCGACGCGCCGCGCATCGTTGTCTTCGGCCCGTCCTGGGTCGGCGACATGGTCATGGCGCAGAGCCTGTTCATGGCCATCAAGGCGCGCCACCCCGGCGCCCGCGTCGGCGTCATCGCGCCGGCATGGACCGAGCCGTTGCTGGCCCGCATGCCTGAGGTGGACCTGCCGCTGGCCGCCGACTTTCGCCACGGCGCGCTGAACCTCGTCGAACGACGCCGCCAGGCACGGAGCCTGCGCGCGCAGGCCTTCGACCAGGCCATCGTCCTGCCGCGTTCGATCAAGTCGGCCCTGGTGCCGTGGCTCGCGCGCATCCCGGTGCGCACCGGCTATCTCGGCGAGATGCGCTACGGGCTGATCAACGACGTCAGGCCGCTGGACAAGGCCATGCTGCCCCTGACCGTGCAACGCTTCGTCAACCTGGCCGCCGATCGCGGCGCGGCGCCGGTCACCGATTATCCGCGGCCGCGGCTGAGCGTCGACGGCGCGGGCGTCGACGCCTCTCTCCGGGCCGTCGGGCTGGCGCCGCCCGAGCGGCCTGTGCTGGCCATGTGCCCGGGCGCCGAATACGGACCGGCCAAGCGCTGGCCGGCGCGACACTTCGCCTCGCTGGCGCGGGACGCCGCGGGCGCCGGCTGCGCGGTGTGGCTGTTCGGCTCGGACAAGGACACGACGATCACCGCGGACATCAACCGGCAAAGCGGCGGCATCTGCGTGGACCTCGCCGGGCGCACGCGCCTCGGACAGGCCATCGACCTCATGTCACTGGCCGCCGCCGTGGTCAGCAACGACTCGGGTTTGATGCACGTGGCGGCGGCACTCGAACGCCCCCTGGTGGCGCTGTACGGCTCCTCCAGCCCGGACTTCACGCCGCCCCTGTCGAAGGACGCTGCCGTGCTGCGCCTGGGGCTTCAGTGCAGCCCGTGCTTCGAGCGCGAGTGCCCGCTGGGCCATTTCCGCTGCATGGAGGACCTCGCGCCCGCGCGGGTCATGGATGCGCTCGGACCGACGATCGACCGGCACGGGGCGCGAAGCGGGGCTGCGCGGGTTGGCGGCAATGCCGGCGAAGGTTTAAAGTAGCGCGGATGAAGCTTGCATTTTGTCTTTTCAAGTATTTCCCCTACAGCGGCCTGTCGCGGGACTTCCTGCGTATACTGCTGGAGGCGCAATCGCGTGGGCACGACATCCAGGTCTTCGTGTCGCAGTGGCAGGGCCCGCGCCCGGAGGGCATCCCCATTACCGTGCTGCCCACCTATCGATGGATGAATCACGCGCAGAACGCGTCGTTTCACCGCCAGGTGAAGAAGCACCTGCGCGAGCAGCACTGGGACGCGGTCATCGGCTTCAACAAGATGCCCGACATGGACATCTACTACGGCGCGGACTTTTGCTATATCGGCCGCGCGGTACCGCGCTACAGCCCGCTGTATCGACTCACGCCCCGCTTCCACCACTTTTTCACCTTCGAGCGCGCGGTCTTCAGCACCCAGAAGCAGACCATGATCCTGTCGCTGTCCGAGCGGGAGAAGGGCGTTTACCAGCAGTTCTACGGCACGCCGGAGAACCGCTTCCACATCCTGCCGCCGACGCTCGACGAGAAACGGCGCGTGCCGCCCGCGCCGGAAGTGGTGCGCCGCGAGATGCGCGAGTACTTCGGCATCAACGACGAGCAGTACCTGCTCCTGTTCGTCGGTTCGGGTTTCAAGACCAAGGGGCTCGACCGCGCCATTCGCGCCCTGGCCGCGCTGCCGACCGCGCTGCGGCAGCGCAGCGAACTGGTGGTGGTGGGCCAGGACAATCCGCTCTGCTACCAGCGCCTGGCGCGAAAGCTCAAGGTGGATCACCAGATCCGCTTCCTCGGCGGGCGTTCGGACATTCCCGAGATTCTCACCGCCGGCGACCTGCTGGTACACCCCGCCTACAGCGAGAATACCGGCACCATCCTGCTCGAGGCGCTCACCGCCGGACTGCCGGTGCTGACGACGGACGTGTGCGGCTATGCGCCGCACATCGATCGTGCCGAGGCCGGCACGGTGTTGCGCTCGCCGTTCGTCCAGGAGGCGCTTAACGAGCAGCTCGGCGAAATGCTCATCTCGCCCGAACGCGAGCAGTGGAGCCGCAATGGCCGCGAGTACGGCGACAACCCGAGGCTCTACCGCATGCCGCAGACGGCGGTGGACCTGATCGAGGGCTGGTGCCGCGAGCGCAGTCAGTACCCGCACCAGCAGGTGGTGGAAACCGAGGAAGGCGTCAGCATCTACATTCGCGACGACCTGCGCGCGGCGCTGCGCACGCGGCACGACTTCGACGACCTCATGTCGCTGGGCGGCGAGGTGTTCCGCGAGGCGCCGGGTCGGCGCACGGTGCGGCTGACCCGGGGCGACAAGAACTACTTTCTCAAGACGCACACCGGCGTCGGTTGGCAGGAGATCATGAAGAACCTGCTCTACTTCCGCCTGCCGGTGCTGGGCGCCATGAACGAATGGCACGGCGTGCACCACCTGCACCGCCTCGGCATCGATACGCTGAACATCGCCGGATACGGCACCACCAGCGGCAACCCGGCGAAGCGGCGCTCGTTCATCGTCACCGACGAGATCAGCAACAGCATCAGCCTAGAGGACTTCTGCGAGCGCTGGAAGCGCTCACCGCCGAAGACACCCGAGGAAATCCGCTTCAAGCGCTGGCTCATCGAGCGCCTGGCACAGATGTCGCGCGACATACACAACAGCGGCGCCAACCACCGCGACTACTACCTGTGCCACTTCCTGCTGCAGCGCCACGGCGACCCCGAGGTTCTCTCTCCGGAGAACAGCCGCCTGTTCCTCATCGACCTGCATCGAATGCAGATTCGCCGGCGTACGCCGGTGCGCTGGGCGGTGAAGGACATCTCGGGACTGCGCTACTCGAGCATGGACCTGGGCCTGACGCGGCGCGACATCTACCGCTTCATGCGCATCTATCGCTCCAAGCCGCTCAGGCCGATCCTCGGCAAGGAAAAACTCTTCTGGCGACGGGTCGAATCGCGCGCGCGCAACCTGTACGAGGCGGAAAAGCGCCGCGCCGAACTCAGGCGGCTCACCCAGCCCGGCGGCAGCCAGCCGGTACGCGTCAGACCCGTACAGTGAGCGTCGCGACGACGCGCATCAGCGCTCACGCGCTGTTCGGTCCCTACTGCCGGCGCGAGTTCGTACTGGCCGACGAAACCGCCATCTACCGCCATGCCGACGCGCGAAGGTTGGTCTGCATGCGTGCCCGCTACGATTCCCCGGCCCTGCGTGAGTTGCTGCTGGCGCTCGACGTGGAGATGGCCGGCCCCGGATTCACACGGCTCAAGCATGACGGCACGACGACGGTGGGCGTCACCTCGCGCGACGGCCGCCGCCTGGTGATCAAGCGCTACAACACCAAGAACCCGTGGCACTTCGTGCGTCGCGCCGTGCGGCGTTCGCGGGCGCACAATTGTTTCGAGTCCGCCCGCGAGCTGGTCGCGGCCGATATCGCCACCGCGCAACCGGTGGCCTACGTGGAGTCACGCGCCGGACCGCTCAAGGGCCGCTCCTGGCTGGTCACCGAGTTCGTCGAAGGGCCGCTGTGCCTGGACTACGCGCTCAATCACGCCAGCCGGCGCGAAGTCGCCGAGATCGCCGCGCGGCTCGAGCGGCTGTTTCGTAAGCTCGCGAAGCGGCGCATCACCCACGGCGACATGAAGGCCTCCAACATCGTGCTGCGCGAGAGGCGCTTCCCCGTGCTCATCGACCTGGACGGCATGCGGCGGCACACGTCCACGGCCACCTACGATGCCGCCCACCAGCGCGACCGCGCGCGATTCATGAAGAACTGGCGCGAGCGTCCCGATCTCGCCATGAGCTTCTCGCGCATCGACTGGTAGCCGTACTACGCGACGACGATGTCCGACGACCTGTTCGATTTCTCCCGGCCGCGCCGCGTCTTCGCGGTGATGGGATCGCCGGTGGCACACAGCAAGTCGCCGATGATCCACGCAATGTTCTCGCGGCAGACCGGCATTGGGCTCGAGTACACCGCCATCCACGTCGATCCCGGCGGATTCCCCGCGGCGGTGAGAAACTTCCAGGCCAACGGCGGCAGCGGGCTCAACGTCACGCTGCCGTTCAAGGAGGAGGCGTTTCGCCTGGCCGACGCACGGTCGGCGCGCTGCGAGCGCGCCGGCGCGGCCAACACGTTGCGCTTCGACGCCGACGGCGGCGTCTACGCGGACAACACCGACGGCGCCGGCCTGGTCGCCGACATCAGCGCAAACATCGGCCTGGCGTTGAACGACCGCCGCGTACTGCTGCTGGGTGCCGGCGGCGCGGTGCGCGGCGTGCTGGGCCCGATTCTCGACGCCGCGCCCGCGCGGGTGGTAATCGCCAACCGTACGCCGGGCCGCGCCGACGCCCTGGCGCGCGCATTCGCCGACCTGGGTGACGTGGACTCGTGTGGTTTCGGCCGCCTCGAGGGTCGGCGTTTCGACGTCATCGTCAACGGCACCGCCGCGAGCCTCGCGGGAGAAATGCCGCCGATACCCGAGACCTGCGCGGACGGCGCCGCGCTGGCCTACGACATGCTGTACGCGGACGAACCGACCGTGTTCATGCGCTGGGCCCGGCGCGCCGGCGCGGCCGAGGTTCGCGACGGCATCGGCATGCTCGTCGAGCAGGCCGCCGAGTCTTTCCTCGTCTGGCACGGCGTGCGCCCCGACACCGCCGAGGTGCTGCGCGAGGTGGGAACCAACCGCGACCGGGCGCGGTCGTAGTTCGAAGCAACCACGCGATTCACCCTCTTACCCGGAAATCAGACCCATGCAAGTACTCAAGCCCCGACAGGCGGTTCCGTCCCTGGCGCTCGACACGCTCGACGGCCGCTGGTCGCTGGCCGAAGCCGCGCCCGAAAACTTCACCATGGTGGTGTTCTACCGCGGGCTTCACTGTCCGATATGCAAGAGTTACGTCGGCGAATTGAATCGCCTGTGCGAATCGTTCGCGGAACGCGGTGTCGAAGTGATCGCCGCCAGCAGCGACGAACGCGATCGCGCGGAACAGGCGAGGGACGAGTGGAAACTGGACCGTCTCAACGTGGGATACGACTTGACCGTGGAGCAGTCCCGGGCCTTCGGGCTGCATCGTTCGGCGGGCCGGGGCAAGACGTCGGCGGGTATCGAGGAACCGGCCGAGTTCAGCGAACCTGGCCTGTTCCTGGTGCGTCCCGACAATACGCTGTACTGGTCGAACATCAGCACCATGCCGTTCGCCCGCCCGCACTTCAAGGAAGTGCTGTCGGCGATCGGGTTCGTGCTGGAACGCGACTACCCGGCCCGGGGCGAACTCGACTAGGACGCCGCCGCCCGAACCGACGGGCCCAGGACGACGATTCCGCGACACGAACCCTTTGCCGGCACCGCTATGACAACGGTGTCGGCAAAGGGCTCGCGCGCGCGGTGCTTGGGCTTTCGCCGGTATTTCGTGCGATCGCGGTGCACGTCGGCGCGCTGAAAACGCGCGGCGTGCTTCGCCACCGGGTTGCGTACGGGTCGTTTTCGTTTCATGGGCACTTCTCCGTGTCAGCGGTTTGCAGGTTCGCTGGTTCGGCAACGCCCGCGGTAAAAAGTTCGAGCCGAACTATCGGCGCCGCCAGCGTTCGACGACATCGACCAGCGCATCGAGTCCGTCGGTGAGCGCCGCCGGGCCGGGCTGCAGGATGATCGCGGACTTGATCTCGTGCACGTGGCCGCCCGCGACGGCCTTGACCTTCTCCCAGCCGGGACGCTCGGCGACCGACTCGGGTCGAAAGCGCCGGCCGCACCAGGAGCCGATGATGATATCCGGGTCGCGCCGAACGACGTCCAGGGGATCGGCGACGATGCGGTCCTTGCCCAGCGGCTCGGCCGACTTCTCCGGAAAACACTCGGCGCCGCCGGCGATCTCGATCAACTCGGCCACCCAACGGATGCCGGTAATGATCGGGTCGTACCACTCCTCGAAGTAGACCAGCGGCCGGTCGGCGGCATTCTCGTTGCGCTCGCGCACCGTCTCGACACGGCGTTCCAGCGTACCCACCAGTTCGCCGGTGCGCCGTACCGCGCCGACCAGGTATCCCAGCCGCGTGATCATGTCGAGGATATCCTGCACGGTTCGATGATTGAATACGTGCACCTCGACGCCCCGCGAGATGAGCTCGCGGGCGATATCCGCCTGCAGGTCTGAAAAGCCCAGCACCAGGTCCGGTTCGAGTTCGAGAATGCGCTCGATCTTCGCCGAGGTGAAGGCGGACACCTTGGGCTTCTCACGGCGCGCCCGCGGCGGACGAACGGTGAATCCGGAGATTCCCACGATGCGCTCCTGCTCGCCGAGCAGGTACAGCGTTTCCACGGTCTCCTCGGTCATGCACACGATGCGGCGGGGGAATCGATCTTTCATCATCGCCTCGCAATGGCCGTGCGCCGGTTGAGCCCGACGCTCGCCACCACCAATGCGGCGAAGGCGAGATCGCGCACGCCCCAGGCCTCGCCGAGGATCGTGGTGGCGCCGACGAGCGTGACGAACGGCTGCAGCAGCTGCACCTGGGAGACCCGCGCCACGCCGCCCAGTGCCAGCCCGCGGTTCCAGAAGAAGAAGCCGGCCAGTTGGCTGACCAGCGCCAGGTAGCCGAACGCCGCCCACTGCTCCATGCTCACGGACGCGAGGTCGACCGGCGCGTAGCGCCAGGCCGGCACGACGATGAACGGCAGCGACAGCACCAGCGCCCAGCAGATGACCCGCCAGCCGCCCATGTGCTTCGACAGCCGGCCGCCGACGGCGTAACCCACGGCTGCCGACACGGTGGCGCCGAGCAGCAGCAGGTCGCCCGTGGACAGGCGGCCGAGGTCCGCGCCGCCGGCGTAGAACACCACCAACGCGGCGCCCGCCGCGGCCGTCAGCCAAAAGCCCGGAGAAGGCCGCTCGCGGTTGAAGACGACGCTGGCGAGCGCCGTGGCCAACGGCAGCAGCCCGAGCACCACGCCGCCGTGGGAGGCGGGCACGCTCTGCATCGCCATGGCCGAGAGCACCGGGAACCCCAGCACCACGCCGGCGGCGACCACCGCCAGCGCCGGCCACTCCTGGCGTTCCGGCCAGGGCGACCGGGAGAGCACCAGCAGCACGGCGGCCGCCAAAGCCGCTATCACGGCGCGTCCCAGGCCGACGAACACCGGATCCATGACCGGCACCACCAGTCGCGTCATGGGCAGCGTGAGGCCGAACGCGGTGACCCCCACGGCGCCCCATAGCAGCCCGCGAAGGGCATCCGTCGCCGCGGTATCGCTCACCGCAACGGCAGTCGGCGAACGAGCGCGTCCAGTACCGCGGCGCAGTCGTGCTCGATTTTCAGGTCCGCCTCGGCATCGGCGCGCGTGCGGCCGCGATTGACGATCGCCAGCGGCTTGCCTGCCGCCTTCGCCGCGCGAGCGAATCGATAGCCCGAGTAGACCATCAGCGACGAACCGACCACCAGCAGCGCGCCGCCCGCCTCGACGGCGGCGTATGCCCGCGCCACCCGCGGCGGCGGCACCGCCTCGCCGAAGAACACCACGTCGGGCTTGAGCACGCCCCCGCAACAGGCGCAATCAGCCACCGCCAGCTCGTCGTAGCCCGACTCCACCGCCGCGTCGCCGTCGGCGACGGTCGCGACGTGGCGTCCATGCCGATCGGCAACCCGGCGACGGTATTCCACGTTGATCGCCATCATGCGCTGCTGGAAGTCGTCGCGCGGCTCGCTCGCGCCGCACGCGGTGCAAACCACGTCGGCCAGGCGTCCGTGCAGGTCGATGACCCGTCGCTGGCCGGCGCGCCGATGCAGGTCGTCCACGTTCTGGGTAATCAGCGCCTGCACGTAACCGCGCCGCTCCAACTCGACCAGCGCGTGGTGGGTGGCGTTGGGCCGGGCGGCGCGAAAGCGCGGCCACCCCACCATGCTGCGCGCCCAGTAGCGACGGCGCGAGGGCAAGCCGGACATGAACTCCGCGAACTGCATCGGCTGGCGCTGCTTCCAGGCGCCGTCGGCGTCGCGATAGTCGGGGATGCCCGAAGCGGTGCTGCAGCCGGCGCCGCACAATACCGTGACCGGGGCGTGTTCGACCAACAGGCGGCGCAGCGCTTCGATCGTCGCCACGGCAACGCCGGCGGCCGGCGCGGCGGGCCGTGCCGGCACTGGCGACGCGGCCACGTCAGTGGCTTCGGTCACGCGGAACGTAGACGCCGGATTCGGGTTCGTCGAACCAGTCGTTCAGCTCCGGATGGCTGAGCGGCTCGCCCGAGGTGTCCTCGACCAGGTTCTGTTCGGACACGTAGGCGAGATAGGTGCTTTCTTCGTTTTCGGCCAACAGGTGGTAAAAAGGCTGGTCCTTGCGCGGACGGATGTGCTCGGGGATGGACTCGTACCATTCCTCGGTGTTGTCGAACTCGGGGTCTATGTCGTAAATCACGCCGCGAAACGGAAACAGGCGGTGCCTGACCACCTGGCCGATTCCAAACTTGGCAATCCTGATGCGATTCATGCTTCACCCGGGTATCGGGCATGCGCCGCCAATCGCGCGCGGGACGCATGGAGGCACATGCTCATTGGAGTAGTGTAACGACACCGCCGCGCGATTTGAAAGTGGCGGCGGTTGGCACCAGAATGCAACGTGGGGACGCATCCGCGCGATTTCACGTACGCGCGGTGCGCTATCCGTAAGACAACGTCTTTCACTCGGAGGCGGAGCAACGTGAACGCAGATACCGAACTACCCCGCACGGAGAAAGAATGGAAACAGCGACTGGGCGACGATGCCTGGCGCATCCTTCGCAAGGAGGGCACCGAACCGCCGTTCTCCAGCCAGCTCAACGACGAACACGGGAAAGGCGTGTTCGCCTGTGCCGGGTGCGGCGCGCCGCTGTTTCGCTCGGCATCGAAGTTCGACAGCGGCACCGGCTGGCCGAGTTTCTTCGAGCCCATCGAAGGGGCGATCGAGACCAAGCGCGACTTCAAGCTGGTGCTGCCGCGTACCGAGTACCATTGCGCCCGTTGCGGCGGCCACCAGGGGCATTTGTTCAACGACGGGCCGGAACCGACCGGCAAGCGCTACTGCAACAACGGGCTGGCGTTGAAGTTCATGCCCGGCGATGACGATGCCTGAGGCGTCGGCGGCCGCCGACGCCGTGAGAATCGAGGCGGCCGAGGACATGGACGCCGTACGCGCGCTGTTCGTCGAATACCAGCGGGCCATCGGCGTGGACCTTTGCTTCCAGGGATTCGACGAGGAACTGGCCACGCTGCCCGGCAAGTACGCGCCGCCACGGGGAACCCTGCTGTTCGCGTGCCACGGCAACGACGTGGCGGGTTGCGTGGGGGTGCGGCCGCTGAGCGACGACACCTGCGAGATGAAGCGGCTGTTCGTACGCCCCACCTATCGCGGGCTCGGGCTCGGCGCGCGCCTCGCGCGCTCGTCGATCGATGCGGCCCGCCGCGCCGGCTATGCACGCATGCGTCTCGACTCCCTGTCGACGATGACCACCGCCGTGTCGATGTACCGCAGGATGGGATTCGTCGACATCGAGCCCTACTACCGCAACCCCCTCGGCGATACCATCTACCTGGAAAAAACGCTCTGATCGGCGCGGCCTGAACGGCGGCGCGTAAATGGCGCGGCCTCAGCCGGGGCGAACGTAGTGCAATTGGCGGTGGGCGGCGGACAAGGCCATGACGTCGTCGCGCACGGCGGCGACGGGCCGGCGGCGGAACATCACGTCGGCGATCCAGGCGCCGATCGACGTCATTTCATCGCCCCCCATGCCGCGCCTCACGCACTCCGGCGTACCGAGGCGCAGGCCGTTCATGTCGCCCGCGACCGGTTCGAGGGGCAATCCGATGCCGCAGGCGAGCAGGTTGGCCTCGCGCAGTACGCGCGCCATGGCCTGTCCCCCGCCGAAATCACGCGCCTCGATCGCCAACTGGTGCGAATGACCGCCAAGGGACTGCCCGGCGAACACCGGAACGTCGTTTTGTAGTAACGAACGCTGCAATTCGGCGCACGTTTCGAGCATTTTCTCCGCATATTCCGTTCCGAACGCCAGCCAGTCCAGCAGCGTGACGGCCAGTGCGGCGCTCTTGGCGACATCGAAATTGGCGGTCAGGCCCGGAAAGGCGATGGCGTCGACGCGCCGCGCGACGTCGGCGTCGTTGGTCACCAACAAGCCCGCGGGCGGCCCACCGAGGCTCTTGTAGGTGCTCATCGTCATCAGGTGGGCGCCGTCGTCCAGCGGGTCGGGCCAGCAGCCGCCGGCGATAACCCCGGACAGGTGGGCGGCGTCGAACAACAGGTACGCCCCGCATTCGTCGGCAACGCGGCGTAGCGCGGCTACCGGGTGGTGGGCCAGGTTGAGGCTGCCGCCGATGGTGATCAGGCGCGGCCTGGTGCGCCGGGCGAGCGCCGCGAGGGCGTCGACGTCCACCGTGTAATGCGCGGCGTCCACCGGGGCCTCGACGACGTTCAGACCATACAGTCCCGCGGCGCCCGGGCCGTGGTGCGTCACGTGGCCTCCAATGGATGCCGGCGGCACGATCACGGTGTCCCCCGGCTTGCAGCAGGCCATGAAGGCGTAGAGATTCGCCATGGCGCCGGAAGCGACGCGAATCTCGGCGTACCGCGCTCGGAACACCTCGCAGGCGAGCGCGGCGGCGTACACCTCGATACGCTCGACCGCTTCCAGGCCCATCTCGTACTTCTCCCCGGGATGACCGAGCGACGGCCGCGAGCCGAGGCCGGCGGCGAGCAGTTTTTCCGCTGCCGGGTTCATGATGTTGGTGGCCGGGTTCAGGTTGATGCACTCGACGTCGTGGATGCGATGGTTCTCGGCCGTCGCCTCGAGCAGGGCTCGGTGGCGGCCGTCGAGGTCGAGGGCGCCGAAGCGGTCGGCCAGTTCGCGGATGTGTTCGTCGGTGGCGATCCACGGTCGCGGGGCGAGTGTGGTCATGTCGTGTACCCGGTGAGTTTTTCGCCAGTCTAGGCGCGCCTTGCGCCCGATTGTTGTATATTTCCGCCAGAACATTTTGTTTTTCGGCCAGACCGTGATTCCCGACAAGGCACACAGACCGGACCTTCGCATCGCCTTCCTGCTCGCACCCGAGTTCTCGATGCTGCCGCTGGGCGGCTTTCTCGATACGCTTCGCCACGCCGCCGACGAGGCCGACCGCAGCCGCCCGATCTACTGCGCCTGGACGATCCTTTCCCATGACATGAAACCGGTGGCCAGCAGCGCCGGCGTGTCCATGATGCCCCACGCTGTTATCGATCTCGACGACGTCGACTACGACTACGTCCTGGTCCACGGGGGACGCCTGGAAGGGCTGCCGCACACGCCGGTCTCCTACCTGGTCTATCTCAGGCGCGCCGCCGCGCTCGGCGTGCCGTTGATCGGGCTCGACAGCGGCAGCTTCCTGTTGGCCGAGGCCGGGCTCATGGACGGCTATCGCGCCTGCGTACACTGGCGTCATCGTCGTGACTTCTCGGCGCGCTATCCGCGTTGCCGGGCGGACACCGGCGCGCTGTACACGATCGATCGCGATCGCATCACCTGTCCCGGAGGCACCGCCGCCATCGACCTCGCGGTGGACCTGATCGCGCGCCACTGCGGCCGCAGCCGGGCATTGAAGGGCATGGCGGACCTGCTGGTGGACGAGCCGCGCGGTGCCCACCACCAGGTGCGCTCCTACCGCGAGGGCCACGATGCGGATGCCGATCCGCGCCTGCAGCGCGCGGTGGCGCAAATGCGCGCCCAGATGTCCGACCCGGTACCGGTGGCGCGGCTGGCGCGCGCCTGCGGCACGTCCGAACGGCAACTGGGTCGGCTGTTCAAGCGCTATTATCGGCAGACGCCGGCCGGTTACTGGCGTCGCATGCGGCTCGACCATGCCGCCTGGCGGTTACTCAACAGTCACCACAGCCTGGAGCGCATTGCCTATGAATGCGGGTTTTCCGACGCGTCCCACCTGTCGACCACGTTTCGCCGCGCATTCGGCATTACGCCGCGGCGCTACCGCCTCGGCGGCGTGAAGGCGCCGACGACGTGAAGATCGCACTGGCCCTGGGTAGCGGCGCGGCACGCGGCTGCGCCCACATCGGCGTCATCAACGCCCTCGCGCGTCTCGGCCTCGTGCCGGACGTGATTTGCGGCTGTTCCATGGGCGCCCTGGTGGGCGCGGCGCACGCGTCCGGAAACCTCGAGAAGCTCGAGGCGTGGATGCGCGCGCTCACGCGCCGCCAGATGCTGCGCTACTTCGAACTCAGTCTCAGCGGCAGAGGCCTGGTAGACGCGCGTACCTTCAACCGCTTCCTCGCCGCCGAGGTATGCGAAGCGTCGAGAACGATCGAAACGCTGCCATTGGCCTTCGCCACGGTGGCCACCGAGATTCGCAGCGGGCGCGAGATCTGGTTGACCGAGGGCAATGTGCTCGACGCGGTACGCGCCTCCATCGCCTTGCCGGGATTGTTCCGCCCGGCGCCGTACGACGGCGGCTGGCTGGTGGACGGCGGGCTGGTCAACCCGGTACCCGTATCGGTGTGCCGGGCGCTTGGCGCCGACGCGGTCATCGCGGTGAATCTCAACACCGACATCGTCGGCAAGCATTTCAACGCGCGCGCCGAAGAGCCCGAGGGCGACGCGCTGTCGCAGTTGTGGCGGCGGCTGGGGAGCTACTCGAGCGAGCTGCTCGGCTCGCGACCCGAACACGAAGACCTGCCGGGGCTGTTCGACGTGCTGTCGAGCTCGTTTCACATCATGCAGGATCGCATCACCCGCAGCCGCCTGGCCGGAGATCCGCCCGACCTGACCATCAGTCCGCGACTTTCGCGCATCGGATTGCTGGAGTTCTACCGCGCCACCGAAGCCATTGCCGAGGGTGATGCCGCGGTGGTGCGTGCCGATCGCGAACTGGAGTACCTGCTAGAGCGGCGCGCGGCGGGCGAACGATAGACGATGCCCTGACGATCGCGTCGAAATCGATCGCGACCTAGCGCCCGCCGGCAGCGTCGATGAAGGCGCCGGTCACGTATGACGCCTCGTCGCTGATCAACCAGGCGACCGCGGCGGCCACCTCGTCCGCCGTACCGCCGCGGCGCATCGGCAGCGTCGGGCCGAGACGCGCCACCCTGCCCGGTTCGCCGCCGTCGGCGTGGATCTCGGTCTCGATGATGCCCGGCCGCACCGCGTTGACGCGTACGCCGTGGGGCGCTTCCTCGACCGCGAGGCCGCGGGTAAAGGTGTCGATCGCCCCCTTGCTCGCCGCGTAGTCGATGTATTCGCCGGGCGATCCCCAGCGCGCGGCCGCCGACGAGACGTTGACGATCGCGCCGCCGGCGCCGCCGAATCGGCGCGACATGCGCTTGACCGCCTCGCGCGCACACAGCATGGCGCCGAACACGTTCACCGCGAACACGCGCTGCATGCGTTCCAGCGACACCGCGTCGAAGGTCGTCTGGGCCATGATGATGCCGGCATTGTTGACCAGCGCCGCCAGCACGCCCCGCGCGTCGACGGCGGCGAACATGCTTGCCACGGACGCTTCGTCGGCAACGTCCGCGGACACGAGAAAGCCGCGCCCGCCGCCGGCGACGATGTCCTCGAGCACGGCATTCGCCGCGGCCTCGTCACGACGATAATTGATGCCGACATCGTAACCCGCGCCGGCCAGCCGCCTGGCGACGGCGGCGCCAATGCCGCGCCCGCCTCCGGTGACCAGCGCGACGCCCATGCCGGTCGTGCCGCTCATGGCGCGCCGCGCGCCGACAGCTCGTGCACGGCGTCGACCATCACCGCCACGTGGTCGGGATCGATGTCGGGCAATATGCCGTGACCGAGATTGAAAACGTGCCGGCCGGGCGCGCCGAAATCGTCGAGCACCGCGGCCACCTCGGTGCGTATGGCCTCGGGCGGGGCGTAGAGGCTCATCGGATCCATGTTGCCCTGCAGGGTCACGCCCTCGCCCAGGCGACGCCGGGTTTCCCCCAGCGACCCGGTCCAGTCCAGGCCGATACCGTCGCAACCGGTGGCGGCGATCGCCTCGACCCACTGGCCGCCGCCCTTGGTGAACAGGGTCACCGGCACCGTGCCGTCGGCCGCCGCCTTGACCGCCTCCACGATCCGCGCCATGTAGGGCAACGAGAATTCGCGGTAGGCGCGCCAACCGAGGCTCCCGCCCCAGGTGTCGAAAACCATGACCGCGTCGACGCCGGCGGCAACCTGCGCCTCGAGGTACGCGGTGACGGCGTCGGCAACGGTGTCGAGCATGCGATGGGCAAGCGCGGGCGACTCGTAAATCATCGCCTTGATGCGCTTGAAGTCGCGACTGCTGCCGCCTTCCACCATGTACGTGGCCAACGTCCACGGGCTGCCGGCGAAGCCGATCAGCGGCACCCGGCCGTCGAGAGCGCCGGCGATGGTGCGCACCGCGTCCATGACGTAGCCGAGTTCGTCCTCGGGATCGGGGGCGGCGAGCGCCGCCACCGCGGCGGCATCGCGCACCGGGCGCTCGAACCGCGGTCCGATGCCTTCGTTGAGCGACAGGCCAAGACCCATGGCGTCGGGCACGGTGAGGATGTCGGAGAACAGGATGGCGGCGTCGAGATCGAATCGCCGCAACGGCTGCAGGGTGACTTCGCAGGCCAGCTCCGGGTTGCGGCACAGGTCGAGAAAGCTTCCCGCCTCGGCCCGCGTGGCCCGGTACTCGGGCAGGTAGCGGCCCGCCTGTCGCATGATCCATACCGGCGTGTAGTCGGTAGGCTCGCCGCGCAGCGCGCGCAGGAAGGTGTCGTTGCCGAACGTTTTCACCGGTGCCCGCACGCCTCAGGCGAGCGCTTCGGCGATTTGTTGCTGGATCGCCCGCGCCGCGGCCGCGGGATCCGCGGCGTCGCGTACGGGCCGACCCACCACGATGTAGTCGGCGCCGCGCGAGAACGCCTCGGGCACGGTGACCATGCGCTTCTGGTCGTCCTCGCGGTTTTCCACCGGCCGTATGCCGGGCGTGACCAGCAGCAGCTTGTCGCCCAACGCCGCGCGCAGGGCCGCGGCTTCGGCGCCGGACGCGACGACGCCCGCGCAGCCGTACTCGGCCGCGCGGCGCGCGCGCGACAGGACGAGTTGGTCGACGTCGCAATCGAATCCCAGGTCGTCGAGATCGCCGCGATCGAGGCTGGTGAGCACGGTCACCGCAAGGACCGAAACATCGTCCGCCGCATCGGCCGCGGCCGCCATCATGGCGTCGTTGCCGTGCACGGTGACGAAACGTACGCCGCTGCCGTTGAGACGCTTCACCGCGCGCGCCACCGTGGCGGGAATATCGAAGAGCTTGAGATCGGCGAAAACCTGCTTGTCGCGTTCGCGCAGCCAGTTGACGAGGGGAATCGCCTCGCCGGTCATGAACAGCTCGAGGCCGACCTTGTAGAAGCGGGCGTCGTCGCCGATGCGTTCGACCAGTGCGCGGGCTTCGGCGGCGCCGGGCACGTCGAGGGCGACGATCAGCCGTTCCTCGTTCGGAATCGCGACGGTTTGCATATCGTGGGCCAGGCTTTCGTGGTTCGTCGACAGCCGCGCGGCCGGTACCGTCCGCCGCAAGCGGGCGGGACGATTATAACGCCGCGGCGGTCGCGGCGCGCGCGTTCTACTGGTTGACGGGTACCAGGCGCGGGTTCCAGAACACGCTGCCCTTCGACTCGACCTGCTCCAGGAGATCCTTGCCGCTCCAGGACTTCTGCTGATCGAGATAGCCCTCCTTGAGAACGCGCAGAACGAAGGCGTCGGCCTTGCGCAGCTGCGTCTTTCCGACCTCGCGGCGTATGTCGACGGGCGTCAGGCCGAGATAGATCCACTCGTTGGTGCTCACGTTGTCGTCGACCGGCGTCTGCACCTGGTACAAGACGTGCGCGCCGAGGGGATCGGACTGCACCGTGAACGGAACGATGCGCGTGGTGGCGCAGCCAGCCATGACGACGGCCGCGGTAACGACGGCGAGCAGGCGATGCGCAAGGGCGGGGCGGGCATTATTCATCGGTCTTGTCCAACTTGATTTCCACGAACTGGGGTTCATCCAGGGCCGCCTCCTTGCTGGCGTGGCGCAGCGTTACCCAGAACGACGAGGTCTTGTCGCGGTATCCTTCCTTCTGCACGCGGATGTTGACGAACTTGCGCTTCTCGGTGCCTTCGCGCCACCACACCTTTACCGGCGTGACGCCGAGCACGGTGTCGTCGGAGAGATTCACGACCTCTGCGCCATCGGGCTGTGTACGGATCAATGCGGCGCCGTGATTGGCGCACCCCGCAAGCACGACGACGGTCGTGACGGCGGCGAGACAACGAGCGGCTAACAGCCGGAAACTGGATCGCGACATGTGGATCGGCAGTACCTGGACGGGTCAGAAGGAGAGTTCGAGGCCAGCGGAGAGAACGTTCAGGTCGGCGATTTCATAACGTTCCCACTCGGCGCGTACCGCAACGTGATCGGAAACCCTGAATCGACCGCCCAATCCGTAGTGTACGTCAGCGCCACTTTCTCTTTCAACAAACTGCTCGCTGACACTGGTGCTGCCGCCGGCGCCGTCGGGCTCGGTGCCGACCGCCACCCCGGTACCCTTGGCCTCCCAGCTCAACAAGCCGAGCCGTGCATAGATACCGAAGCGATCGCCCAACGGCAGCGAGAACAGGCCCGCGAGACTTACGCCGTCCACGTCGGCCACGACCTCGGCGTCGCCGCGAAACGTGCCCGACGGCGCGGTAACGTCCGTGGTCAGGTCAATACGCGCCGACCCGAAATCGATGCTCGACAACTCGACCGCGACGGTACGCGAGAAGCGGTAACCGATGAAGAACTTGTTGGCGTCGTCTTTTACCTGCTGCCGGCACTCGGTGGAATAAACGAGTTCGGCGAAGGACTCGGTAACCAGGAACGATTCGCCGAGGTCGCCGGCAAGCGCCTCGCCGACCTCGTCGGAGAATTCCTCGCAAAGCGGCGTGTCGTCGAAGAATTCGGTCTCGCCGTGGGACAGGCCGATATAAAAACCCCGGTCCTCGTCCAGGGCGCGCGCCGGCGCGGCGGCGAGGGAGCAAACGATGATGCCGGTCAAGGCCGGCGCCAGGGTGCGGGTCGCGGTCATGAGCCACTCCTGCGGATCGGTTGGCGGCCGGATCCGCCCATTGCGAACCCGTATCGGCTCATGATCTTAAAGATTTTAGATTTCTTTTACAACGAGTTGTAATCGTTTTTTAATTTTATTCATCAGCTTTTCGACGAACCACGCGCCGAATATTCGACCGGGCGGTCGATTCGACCGGACGAACGGACGGTCTATGCGGCACGCATCGCCTCCAGCGTCTGGTCGAGCAGGTCCTGCGCGAAATCGGCACTCACGAACGCATCGCCGATCGCGTTGAGCAGCACCAGTCGTACGTTACCGCCGAGCGCCTTCTTGTCCACTTTCATCAAGGATCTGAAGCGTTCCACGGACAACCCCGCCGGCGCCCTCGACGGCAGGCCGGCCGCCACGATCAGCGCCTCGATGCGCGCGCGCTCGTCCTCCCGGATCAGCCCGGAACGCACCGACAGGTCGGCCGCCATGCAGATGCCCGCGGCGACCGCTTCGCCGTGCAGCCACGCGCCGTGTCCGAGACCCGTCTCTATCGCGTGGCCGAACGTATGGCCGAGGTTGAGCAGCGCCCGGACGCCGCTTTCGCGCTCGTCCTCGGCCACGACGGCAGCCTTTATGTCGCAGCAACGCGCCACCGCCTCGGCAACGATCGCGGCGTCGAGCCCGATCAAATTATGGACATTGATCTCCAGCCACTCGAATAACGACGAATCGCGTATCAGTGCGGTCTTGATCACCTCGGCGGTACCGGCCGCGAGTTCGCGGGCGGGCAGCGTCGACAACGTATCGGTGTCAGCCAGTACACAGCGCGGCTGGTAGAACAGTCCGATCATGTTCTTGCCGAGCCGGGAGTTGACCGCGGTCTTGCCGCCGACGGATGAATCGACTTGCGCCAGCAACGTGGTAGGCACCTGGAGGAACGGCACGCCGCGCTGGTAGCAACCGGCAACGAATCCCGTTATATCGCCGATTACGCCGCCGCCCAGCGCGACGAGCGTCACCTGGCGGTCGCACGGAACGGCGAGAAGCGCCTCGAAGATTTTCTCCGCCGTGGACAGTGTCTTGTGCGCCTCGCCATCGGGCAGGATGCATTCGTGAACGTCGAACCCCGAGAGGCTTTTACGAAGCGTTTCGAGATACAAAGGCGCCACGGTCTCGTTGGTTATCACCATGACCTGGCGGCCGGCCACGTGCGGCGCGAGCAGGTCGGCGCGAGAGAGCAGCCCGGCGCCGATGTGGATCGGGTAGCTGCGCTCGCCCAGTTCGACTTCAAACGTTTTCATGCTGACTGATGCTTTCGTATATGCGCCGCGCGAGAGACTGGGGGGAACGGTCGTCGACGCGGAATACCAGGTCGGCGACCTCGCGGTAGAGCGGGTCGCGCGTCTCCATCAACGCGCCGAGCGTGGCAGCCGGGTCCGCTGTTTGTAGCAGCGGCCGCGTCTTGCTGTTGCGCGTGCGCCTGAGCAGTTTCTTCACGGGGGCCGTCAGGTAAATGACGAGCCCGGATTGCCGCAGCACATTGCGGTTCTCCTCGCCAAGGACCACGCCGCCGCCGGTGGCGATCACCGTGGCGCTGCGCGCGGCGATCTCGCGCAGCATTTCCGATTCGCGTCGGCGAAATCCGGCCTCGCCCTCGATCTCGAAAATGGTGGTCACATCCACGCCCGTGCGCCGTTCCAGTTCGATATCGCAGTCGACAAAATCCATCGACGCGATTTTCGCCAGCGCGCGTCCCACGGTGGTCTTGCCGACTCCCATCGGACCCACCAGGATGACGTTTCGGTCGGTCATGCTGACAATGAAGCCGGCGGCGCGCGCCGGCAATCGATTGCCCGGCGCGGCCTGTCCTCCGGGGTCGCCGGCGTCACCGGTTGGCGGTCAACGTGGGATCAAGTATTCGGGGCGTCAGGAAGATCAACAACTCGGTGCGATTATCGAAATTGTTCTTCTTGCGAAACAGCGCGCCCAGCAACGGAATGTCGCCGAGCAACGGCACCTTGGTGGTCGAATGCGACTTCTGCTGCTCGTAGATACCGCCGATCACCACCGTTTCACCGTTGTCCAGCAACACCTTGGTGCGGATCTGCTTGGTGTTGATGGTGGCGTCGTCCGCCGCCGCGAAGGAATCCTTGGTGACGAAGACATCCAGCACCAGTCGGTTGTCCGGGGTGATTTGCGGCGTGACCGTCAGACCGAGAACGGCTTTCTTGGTGACCACGCCGCCCTCGCCGAGCACGCTGGTCGTGAATACCCTCTCCTGCCCCTGTTCGATGCGGGCCTCGGTCTGGTCGGCGGTCAGTAGCCGCGGATTCGCGATAACCTTGCCGGTACCCTCGGCCTCGAGCGCGGAAATCTCGAGGTCGATCAGGTGCGAAAATCCCGATCCCGCCTTGGCCAGGGTGAACGCGTAGGACGCCGCGTCGATGCCGCTCGCGCCGTCCGCCGGCAGGTTGACGCTGACGCCGCCGCGATCGCCCACGGATCCGCCGGCACGTACCGCGTCGTTGTCCTCGATCGAGGCCGAACCGATCGCGGTGCCGAGGTTGGAGTCGCTCACGCCGGGGAACCGCGCGTTTTCCGTCACCCGGGTAAAACCCAGCCGCGCGCCGATGTTGCGGCTGAAGTCATCGTTCGCCTCGACGATGCGGGTCTCGATGAGCACCTGTCGAACCGGCCGGTCGAGCTGAGCGATCAGCTTGCGAACCTCGCGAATCTTCTCGCGGGTATCCTGGATCAGGATGGTGTTGGTGCGCGCGTCGACGGTCACGTTGCCCCGCTCGGACAACAAGGTGTTGCTCTCCGTCTCGATCTGGCTGATCGAAACGCTGCCGAACAGCGACTGCTCGTAACCGGTGTCCACTGCGCGGACCGACTTGAGAATCGCCGCGATATCCGCCGCCTTGGCGTAGTTGACCTGGATGAGCTCGGACACCAGCGGTTCGAGTTCGGACACCTGGTTCTGCGCCTCGAGCGCCTGGCGTTCCTTGGCGGCGATTTCCTCCGCCGGCGCCACCCATACCACGTTGCCGCGCTGGCGCTTCGCCAGGCCCTTTACCTGGAGAATGGTATCCAGCGCCTGGTCCCAGGGCACGTCCTGCAGCCGCAGGCTGAGGTCGCCGGTAACGCTGTCGCTGGTGACGAAGTTCAGGCCGGTGAAGTCGGCGATCACCTGGAGCGCGGCGCGCACGGAGATGCGCTGGAAATTGAACGAGAGACGTTCGCCGACATATCCGAACTCGTCGGGCTCACGCTCCAACTCGCCCTCTGCCACGGGCGACACCTGCACCGTCAGGGTGTCGCCGACCTGGTAGGACGAGTAGGAATACTGGCCGACCGGACTGACGATCATGCGCGCGCCGGCGCCGGTGAAGAACGTGTCCACCGTCTGCACGGGCGTTGCGAAATCGGTCACGTCGAGGCGTTTTTCCAGCGCCGGCGGCAAATCGGTGCCGGGGAAGTCGATGACGATCTCGCCGGCCTCCTCGCGAACGTCCACGCCGATCTCCGGGCTGGTCAGCTTGACGGTGATCTTGCCGCCGCCCTCGGGCGTGCGTCGAAAGTCGATATCGGAAACGCCGAAGGCCAGATCGCGCTGCGCGGGCCGCTCGAACGCCGGGCGCTCCCGCGTGGCGCTCGCTACCGGTAAATCGGCCGGCGATTCCATGACCAGGACGAGGCCGTTGTCCATCTGGCGCTGCTGGAAGTCCACGGGCGCGACGAGGTTCAATATCACCCGCGTGCGATCATCGGTCTCCGCGGTGACGATGCTCTCGAGCGCCCCGAAGCCCACGCGCTGGATGCTCTCCAGCACGCCGTTGTCGGTGTCGAAGAAATCCAGCACGATGCGCGGCGGTTGATTGGTGCGAAATACGCCGGGTTCGGTGCCGGCGGCGACGTTGAAGTTCACCTGCAACCGTCCGCCCGGCAACTCCGAGTAGGTAATATTGTCCAGGCGCGGGCGTCCGGCGTCCGGCATCGCGGCGTCGGTCGCGGCTTGCGCCGGCGGTTGAACCGTCGCTTGCGGCTGCGCCCCGGTCTGCGGTGTCGCGCCGCGATCGGGTAGCGCCGAACCCGTGTCGGCCAAGGTCGGTGGCGGGGGCACCGCTGCCGGGGCCGCGGGCTGCTGCACCGGCAATTCCACCGGCGCCGGCGGCTCTGGCGCCGTCGACGCGGCAACCTGCGAGGCCGGCGGCTCGACCGGCATCGGCTCGGCGGACGGCGCCTCGTCAACGACGCCGTCCCGGGCGAGCGGAGCCGCCGGTTCGGCGGGCGGTTCTTCCTCGACGACGGCGTCTTGCGCGACCGGCTCCGGTTCGCTGGCGGGCGCGGACGTCATGGGGACGGTCGGTTCGACGGGCGGAGGCGACTCGGCCACCGGCGGTTCCGGCGACGCGGACGGCGGCAGCACCACCCGGGCGCGGTCGTCCGGTGCCGCGTCGGCAACCGGTGGCTCCCCGGCATCGGCGGCCGGCGGCTCGACCGGATCGGCATCGGACGACGATGCCGGCTCGCTTTCGGCGGTTTGATTCGCCGCCTCGATTTCCGCGAGTACCGCTCGTTCGAGTTCGGTCATCCCGGCATAGGCACCGGGGTCTTCCCTGGACGACCGGGGTTCGGTTTCCGGCGCGCTTTCGGCGAGCGCCGAGGCCGGCATCGACGACGCAACGTCGCCAGCGTCTTCGGCTTCGGCGGTCGTGGCCGTCGACCGGTTGGCGGGCACGCCGTCGCCGCCTTCCACGACCGCCACGCGGTAGCCGTCGGCAGTGCGCGTCACCGCCAGCGAACCGGCGGACTTGAGCAGGATGTCGAAATTCGCGCGATCGGGCGAATCCGTTTCGTAGGGAAACACGCCGCGAACGATGCCCGACTCGCCGATGTCACGAATGGTCTTGGCCAGGCGCGCATCCGGGAACGAAATCCGCAGCCGGTATCCGTTGTCGAGCACCTCGGTCGTGTACTCGAGTTCGCCGGAGACATCGACGGTGAAAACGGCCTCCTCGCCCTCCTGCCACCTGAGCCCCGCCAACTCCTGCGCGAGCGCCGCGCCGGCGAATACCAGCGCGGGAACCATCAAGAGCCGGGCCACGCGCATGCGCCATCGCTTACCGCGATAGGGGGATGCGGTCCGTTCGGTCCGGCCCGCCGGGTGTCGTGTTCCGTTTGAACAATTCAATTTACTGTACCAAGGTGAGCGTGGCTCGGCGTTCCTGCCATTGGCCCGTCGGTCCTTTAACGACTTCCCGCAGAACGACTTCCTGTTCGTTTATCTCGATAATCTTACCATTTTGCCTTCCGACGTGGTTACCGAGGGTTACCGTGTGGGTTCCGCCGTCGGGCGTGCCGATCAGCGCCCAGTTCCGCCCTTCGCGCGACATGGTACCGTACATTGACAGCGAATCGAGCGGAAACTGCTCCAGCGGCTCGCGGCGCCGCTGCGGCTCGAACACGTCCCCGGCATCGTCGGTCCCCGCCACCGGGTCGTTGCGGCGCAGGTTCAGCGACAGAAACGGGTCCACGAATTCCTCGCCGGCGTAGATGTAACTTTCATAGGGCTCAAGCTGGGGAATCGGCTCGACCTCCGGCCGCGCGTCCTTGAAGGCGTCGCGTGTGAACTGGCGCAAGTCATCGAGCTCGGGGGCCGGCGTGCAACCGGCTGCCAGCGCGCAAAGCGCCGCCGTGCAGACGGCGGCGCGCAGGACGTCGATGATTTGCCCGCTGCTCACCGTGTCAGTCCCTCACCGTGCGAACCGGCTTGGCGTTTCGCGCCGGTGCCGCTTCCTGCTCGTCGAGGTAGCGGTAGGTCTTGACCACCGCGCTGACATTGAGCTGACCGTTCGGCCGCCCGTCCATCGACAGGTTCCCCACGGTAACGATGCGCGGCAGAGCCGACAGGTCGCTGACGAACTGGCCGAACTGGTGATACGTGCCGCTGACGCGAAGGTCGATGGGCAAGGTGGCGTAGAAATCCCCTACCTGCTCGCGCTGAGGCTTGAACAGGGCGAAGTTCAGTCCCCGCGCGAGCCCGGCCTGGGTAATGTCGATGAGCAACTGCGGAACCTCCGTCTCGTCGGGAAGCTGATCGACGAGAACGCCGAAAGACTCCTCCATTTTCGCCAGTTGCTCGCGATAGACCGGCAGATTGATGGCCTTGCCCTTGCGGTCGAGAAATACGTTGCGCAGGTTGGCTTCCTCGCGCTCGAGGCGGTCGAGTTCCTCGATCTGGATACTGATCAGGAAGTGGTAACCGGCATACAGTATGCCGCCGAACACCAACAGCACGACAAACGTCTTGAACCATTGCGGCCAAGTCGAAAGATCGGCGATATCGATTTCCTGCAGTTCGGAAAGATTGATAGCCATGATGCCGCTCCCGTCAACCCGACCGTCGCCGATCGTCTTCCGCCACGGGGCGGCCGGCTCGCTTGATTTCGAGCGTGAAGGCGCTCACCCGGCCGCTGGCGTCGTTGACCACGTTGATCACGTCGAGCTCTGGGTCGTGGAACCACTGAGAATCCTCGAGATTGGTCATGAATGCCGAGACGCGGGCATTTGACTGCGCGCGGCCCTTCACCGTCACCACCTCGTCACGGCGAACGAGCCCGGTGAGAAACACGCCCTCGGGCAGGATGCGCACCAGATCATCGACGATGCGAACCAGTTCGGTGCGATTCTGTTGCAGATCCTGGATGACCTGCATACGCGCGATCAGCTCGTCGCGCCGCTTCTTGAGCGCGTCGATTTCCTTGATCTCGTCTTCCAGGGCGGCGATCTCGGTGCGGAGGAACCCGTTGCGGGCATTCTGGTTGTCCTTGCGCATCTCCATGTACTGGTACGCGCCGAGCACCAGCACGCCGGCAAAAACCCAGGTGCCGACGGCGGCGGCCACCATCTGTTTGGAACGCCGCTCGCGTAACTCCTCGCGCCACGGCAACAGGTTGATTCCGCTCATCTGGCAGCACCTCTCATGGCCAGGCCGCAGGCGGTGAACAGGACCGGCCCATAACGCATGAGACGATCCTTCGACACCGCCGACGACAACTTGGTGTTGGCGAAGGGATAGGCAAGCCGCGCCGTGACACCGGTCTTCTCGCCGATACGGTCCACCGCGCCGTGCAGGCCCGCGCTTCCGCCGGTGACGAAAACATAGTCCACCTTGCTGAACTGGGTCGACGAGATGAACAACTGTATCGCCCGGTTGGCCTCGACGGCCATGGACTCGATGAACGGCTCGAGAAGATCCGTACGATAGTTCTCGGGCAGGTCTCCGCCGCGCTTCTTGTTCTCCGCCTCGGTATAACTGATCCCGAATCGGCGCTGGATGCTCTCGGTGAGCGACTTGCCGCCAAACGGGTAGTCGCGGTGGTAGACGAGCCGGCGCCGGTTGAGCACGTACAGGTGACTGGCGGTCGTGCCGTAATCGACGATGGCGACGACCTTCTCGACGCCGTCACCCGACAGCGACGGCGCAACCAACTCGAAGGCGCGCTGGTTGGCCAGCGAGTTGATGTCGACGATGCGCGCCTTGAGCCCGCCCGCCTCGAGGGCGCCAACGCGCTCGTCGACGATGTCCTTGCGGCAGGCGGCCAGCATGACCTCGTCGTTGGCGGGGTTTTCCACGGAAGGCGAGAGCATTTCGAAATCCAGGTTCACCTCGCCGATGGAGTAGGGAATGTAGTGTTCGGCCTCGATTTCGACCTGCTGCTCCAGGTCCTTGCCGGTCAGCCCGCCGGGCACGTTGATCACCTTGCTGATCGCCTGCGCAGCGGCGACGCCCGCCACGGCGTGGCTCCGTCGGCTGCCGGCCTTTTTCATGGCGGCGCGAATGGCCTTGCCTACGCGATCGATGTCGGTAATCGAGTTTTCCACAACGATATTGCGGGGCAGCGGTTCGACGGCGAATCGTTCCACGCGGTAGTGACCCCGGTTTTCTGTCATTTCCATGACTTTGACCGCCGCCGAACCGATGTCGACTCCGACGGCCAGGGGACTTTTTTTGCTAAACACTAACCTTTACTTTTTATAGAGTTGTATCGACCATTTGAAGAATATACTTCACAATATGGGATAACGCCAGATGCCGGGTTTGCAGAAATCAACCCCCCTGCCTGGACGCGTCACGATCCCCGCCGCGACCTCGCAACGTTGTTACCCTTGCACCGAAACTATCGGTCCGTTCTGTTATGATAGCTAATTATCCGCGCCGCGACAGGAAAACACCCGCCACGTGTCGGGTCGATTCGCCACCCCGTCTGAAATCCGTGCCCCCGCTACGTCATGTCGACACATAGATTCACCGGTAGATCGTCGGCGATGACCTGGTTCAGGCGCATCGCGTTCGGCATTGTCGCGCTTGGCGTCGCGGGCGCGGTGGCCGGCGGCATCCTGATCTACCAGCTCACCCCGACGTTGCCCTCCATCGAGAGCATTCGCGACATCCAGCTCAAGGTGCCGCTGCGCGTGTTCACCGTCGACGGACAGCTGATCGGGGAGTACGGCGACTACCGGCGCACGCCGACCAGCATCGACGAGGTGCCGCCGCTGATGATCCAGGCCATCCTCGCGGCCGAGGACGACGGCTTCTACGAGCATCACGGCGTGGACATTCCCGGCATCGTTCGCGCCCTCGTCGCCAACTTGCGAAGCGGCGGTCACGGGCAGGGCGCGAGCACCATCACCATGCAGGTGGCGCGCAACTATTTCCTGACCCGCGAGAAAACCTACACGCGCAAGGTAAAGGAAATCCTGCTCTCCCTGCGCCTGGAGCAGGCGTTGACCAAGGACGAGATCCTCGAGTTGTACATCAACAAGATCTTTCTCGGTCACCGCTCCTACGGCTTCCAGGCCGCGGCGCTTTTCTATTACGACAAGCCCCTCGCCGACCTCACGGTCGCCGAGATCGCCATGCTCGCCGGACTGCCCAAGGCGCCGTCGCGCAGCAATCCGTTGACCAATCCCGAGGCGGCCGTGGTCCGGCGCAATTACGTCCTGCGTCGCATGAACGAACTCGACTACATCGACGAGGCGACCTATCAGGCCGCCAGCGCGGCGCCGGTCACGGCCGACCGCCACGTGTCGCCGGTCGACGTCGAGGCGCCCTTCGTCGCCGAGATGGCGCGCGACTACATCTACGACAAGTACGGGGATCGCGCCTACGAATCCGGGTTTCAGATCTACACGACGATTTCCGGCAAGAACCAGGAGGCCGCCAACGCCGCCCTGCGCAAGGGACTGGTCGCCTACGACCAGCGCCACGGCTACCGCGGCGCGATCGGCAACATCGACCCCGCATCGGTGGCCGACGAAAAGGCGCTCGCGCAGGCACTGAAGGAGTACCCGCGCAGCTCGCCGATCGAGCCGGCGCTCGTGGTCGCCGCCGACAGCGACCTGATCCAGGCTTACGCGCCCGGACTGGGCCAGGTCAGCATCGACGAGGACGGCTGGTCGTGGGCGATGGACAACCCCGCGGAACGACTCGAAGTCGGCGATATCGTCCACGTCGCGCCGCGAACGGACTCCACGCTGTGGACGCTGTCGCAGATCCCGGAGGTAGCCGGCGCGCTCGTTTCCCTGAACCCGAACGACGGCGCCATCCTCGCGCTGACCGGCGGCTTCGACTATTACCTCGGCAAGTTCAACCGCGCGACCCAGGCACGCCGCCAACCCGGCTCCAATCTCAAGCCGTTCATCTACTCGGCCGCCCTCAACAACGGCTTCACCGCGGCCACGCTCGTCAGCGGCGCACCCATCGTGGTGGAAGATCCGGTCGAGGGCACCTGGCGGCCGGAAAACTACAGCGGCAAGTTCTACGGGCCGACGCGCATCCGCGAGGCGCTGACCCGCTCGATGAACCTGGTATCGGTGCGCATCCTTCGCGCCATGGGCCTGCCGGTGGTGCTGGATCACCTCGAGACCTTCGGCTTCGATCGTGACCAGCTGCCCAAGGGCCTTTCCCTGGCGCTGGGCACGGCCACCCTGACGCCGCTGGAGATGGTCTCCGCCTATGCCGTGTTCGCCAACGGCGGTTATCGCGTCGAGCCTTACTATATCGCGCGCGTCGAGGACCAGGACGGCGCCATCGTGGAATACTCGAACCGCACCCGGGTGTGCGAGACCTGCGAGGTCGCCGAATCCACGTTGGTCAACGACCCCGACTCCATCGACCCGCGTTACGCCAGACAGGTGCTGTCGCCGGAGAACACGTACATCATGACCTCCATCATGCGTGACGTGATCCGCTCGGGCACCGGCCGGCAGGCGATGCAGCTTGGCCGTAACGACCTCGCCGGCAAGACCGGCACCACCAACGACTTCCGAGACGCCTGGTTCTCGGGCTTCAACGGCGACGTGGTCACCACGGTCTGGGTCGGCTTCGACCAGCCGCAGAGCCTCGGCCGCGCGGAATCGGGCGCAAAGGCGGCGCTGCCGATCTGGATCGACTACATGAAGGTCGCGCTCGAAGGCGTCCCGGAAACCGAACTCGAGGTACCCGAGAACGTCGTCACCGGTTACGTCAGTCGCGAAACCGGCGAGGCGGTGCTGTCGAACAGCCCGGACGGATACCGGGAGTACTTCATCATGGGTACCGAGCCGCAGGTCGGCGTCACCGAGGCCGACCTGGCCCGGGACATGAACCGCCCCGAACAGCGCAAGGTCGAGGACCTGTTCTAGGCCCGGGAAAGGAGTCGAATCATGTGCCGAGCCGGCTCCGCCCGGCCGGCCCCTCCTACCGTTGCGAGTCGCGCGCCAGCCGGTACAGCACCTGGCTGCTCGCACCGGTGACCTTGGCGATGATTCGCGCCGCACGCTTGGGCGGCAGGACCTCGCCAAGTTCGCGCACCGCCTCCACCCATTCCGGTCGGCAGTCGGCTCCGGGCGCCTGCTCGGCGCCGGCCAGCACCACCACGAACTCGCCGCGCCGCCGGTCGTCATCCGACCGAAGCCATTCGCCGAGGCGCTCCAGCGTGTCGACGTGGATGCTCTCGTAGCGCTTGGTCAGTTCGCGGCACAGCGCGGCGCGCCGGTCGCCGCCGAAGACAAGCGCCATGTCCGCGACACAGGAAACGATCCGATGCGGCGACTCGTAAAACACCATGGTCCGCGCCTCCGTGGCCAGCGAGCCGAGCGCGGCGCGGCGCGCGGCGGAAGCGGCGGGGAGAAATCCCTCAAAGGCGAAGCGCGCCGCGCCGACGCCGCAGGCACTCAACGCGGCAGTCAGCGCGCACGGCCCGGGCACGGGCGATACGATCACGCCCGCCTCGCGCGCCAGGTTAACCAGCCGGTGGCCCGGGTCGGAGACCAGCGGGGTACCGGCATCCGAGACCAGGGCCACCGAATCGCCGCCCAGCAACCGGTCCACCAGCGCCGGCGCGCGCTGTACCTCATTATGTTCGTGGAGCGAAACCGTTTGCGTGTTTATCGCGAGATGGCGCAGCAGCTTGAGCGTGTGTCGAGTGTCCTCGGCGGCAACGAGCGCGACCGAACGCAACGTTTCGATCGCGCGCGCGCTGATGTCGTCGAGATTGCCGATGGGCGTCGCCACGATATAAAGCGTGCCGCGCACCGCTGGAAGTCCTGCCATGTCCTGGGGTCCTCGTCGCCGCGGCCTCGCGGGGCGCGCGATGTCGCCCATCGAGGTCATGGAATTTTACGTTCCGTCCATGTCGCCGGTCGCGCGCGCCGCCGGGTGCGCCATGCATCCCAATTCGCGCCTTTACCCTTTAGAATAAACGGCCCTCTCAACGCCCGATGTATACTCGCGCTGATGCGTCCGTCCCGGCGAAATAAAACCTTCCTCTCGCAATGGCTGTTGCTGGCGTCGGTGACCATGATCGCCGCGTGCAACATCACGCCGCCGCCTCGTCAGCCGGCTTCGCGGCCCGTGGCAATCGAGCCGGCCACGCCGGCGACCGGAACCGCCACCGCCACGCCGTTGGAGCCCGATACCGCCGCGACATCGCCTTGGGACTATATCGCAATGGCGCGGCGGTCGAGCGGCGTCGAGCGGCAACGACACCTTCTCGACGCGATCGCCGGCTTCCTCGATCTCGGGCAGTCCGCGACGGCGCGCACACTCATCGAGCAGGTGCGCGCCGAGCCGCTGATGCCGGCGCTGCAGGCCCGCACCCAGGTCCTGCTCGCCAGGAGCTACTTCCAGGAACAACAGTATGAACGCGTAGAGGCGACCCTTCAGCCGCTCGCCGGCAGCGCCGGACTCGATGCCGACAGCGCGGCGCAGGTCATGATGTTGCGCGCGCGCGCCATGGCGGCGCTTGGCCGGGTCGATGCCGCGCTGCACCTGCTCACCGCCCGCGAGCCGCTGTTGCAGGCCGAGGCGGACGTCGCCGACAACCAGGACACGATCTGGCGCATGCTCGCGCAGCTCGATGCCGACCAGCTCACGGCGCTGCGCGCGGACGCCGCGCGCCAGACGCTCGCGCAGTGGGCAGACCTGGCGCTGTTGAGCCAGCGCTTCGGCTGGAATCCCCACGAGCTTCGCCAGCAACTCGAGCGCTGGCGCTCGTTGTACCCCTCGCACCCGGCATCCCGGGTGCTGATTCCCGACACGCTCGCCAAGCTGGGCAGCAACCTGACCGAGTACCGGAAGGTCGCCCTGTTGCTGCCCTTGACGTCGGGATTCGGCGCCGCCGCCCAGGCGGTCTACGACGGCTTCTCGATGATGTACGAGGCGGACAGCAATCCGCGCAAGCCCGAGGTCACGCTCTACGATACCGGCGAGAACGCCGAGCTGGTCGGCTTCTATTACCAGGCCGCGGTGCGCGACGGCGCGGAGCTGGTACTGGGTCCGCTTGGCAAGGTCGCCGTGGACGCACTGGTCGCGGGAACCGAGCTGACGGTGCCGACGCTGATGCTGGGCAATACCGACAGTACGCTCGGCGGCCGCCGAAACGTATTCCAGTTCGGGCTCTCTCCCGAGGACGAGGCGCGGCAGGTGGCGCGCCGGGCCTTCGACGAGGGTCATCGCGTGGCCGCGGTGCTGTACCCGGAAACCGACTGGGGCGTTCGCCAACGCGCCGCGTTCACGACGCGCTGGGAGGCGCTCGGGGGCACGCTGGCGGAGTCCAGCGTCTACCAGGTTCAGGGCCAGGACCACTCACAGACAATCGAGCTGATGCTCAACCTCGACGAGAGCGAAACACGACACCGCGAACTGCAACGGCTGATCGGCCACGATCTGGAGTTCGTCCCCAAGCGCCGCGAGGACCTCGACTTCATATTCATGATCGCGCGTTCCGACCAGGGTCGCCTGCTCAAGCCGCAGATCAACTTCTACAAGGGACAGGATCTGCCGGTCTACGCCATTTCCCAGGTTTTCGGCGGCGGCGACGCGGTGAAGGACATCGACCTCGACGGCGTGATATTCGGCGACATGCCGTGGCTCCTGCAGGACTCGGGCGTCATCCAGTCGATTCGCGAGGACCTGCCGCAGGGCAACAAGTACCGCGACGACGCCCTCGACCGTCTGTTCGCGCTGGGTATCGACAGCTACCAGATGCTGTTTCGGCTGGAAGCGATGAAGACCAACCCGCAGCTCGAGTTCCACGGCACGACCGGCACGCTCAGCCTGGCCCCCGACGGCACGATCACTCGACGCCTCGACTGGGCCCGATTCGTCGACGGTCAACCGGAGCCGCTGGGCTGGGACGCGGCGCTGGCGAACAATGCCGACGGCTCCCGGCCTTGATCGCGCGCCACCTCGCCGACGGCGCTTGGGCCGAGCGCCACGCGCTGCAACACCTGAAGCGGCGCGGCATGAAGCTGGTGGAGTGCAATTTCACGTCGCGATACGGCGAGATCGACCTCGTCATGCGGGACGACGCGGTACTGGTATTCGTCGAGGTGCGCATGCGCAAGAGCGCCAGCCACGGCCACCCCGCGGAGACCATCACGGCGGCCAAGCGGCAACGCCTGGTGCGCACCGCGCAGCACTACCTGCAACGCCGGGCGGGCAGCGCGATGCCGGATTGCCGATTCGACGTCGTCGCGATCACCGGCGACCGGCAACAGCCCACCACCGAGTGGTTCCGCAACGTTTTCACGTAACGATCGTCCCCGCGCACGGGGACGTGCAACGAGAGTCATCGCGCATTCATGGATCCGGTTAACTACATTCGCCAGCATACCGAGCGCTCGCTGGCCGCGGTGTCGCGAGCGATCGAGAGCCTGGACGAGGACATCGCGCGCGGCGCGCGCATGATGATCGACTGCCTCGAACGAGAAGGACGTATTCTGGTCTGCGGCAACGGCGGCTCGGCCGCCGATGCCCTGCATTTTTCCGCCGAACTGCTCAACCGGTATCGAGACGATCGCCGTCCCCTGCCGTGCATCGCCCTCAATGCCGACGTCGCCACGCTGACCGCCATCGCCAACGACTACCACTACGACCAGGTGTTCGCCAAGCAGGTCGTCGCGTTGGCTCGACCCGGCGACATATTGCTGGCCATTACCACCTCGGGCAACTCCGGCAACGTCGTCTCCGCAATCGATGCCGCGCGGGCGCGCGAGGCAACCACCGTGCTGCTCACCGGCCGCGGCGGCGGCGAATGCGCCAGCCGTTGCGGCGCGAACGACCTCGTGCTGTGCGTACCGAACGACACCACCGCACACATCCAGGAGGCTCATGGCCTGATCATTCACTGCCTGTGCGCGCTGATCGAGCAGCGCTTTCTCGCAGGCACCGCGGACCAACCCGTCACCGTTTGAAGGAGAAAACGCATGACCGAAAAATTTCGCCCGATCCACGCCGAATGCCTTCGCGCGGTGCTGCTATGCGCACTCGCGGGCCTTTACCTCGCGGCCTGCGCGGCGGCGGCGGTGGGCACCGTCGTGGTCACCTCCGTGGACATCGCCCGCGACCGCCGCACCGTGGGCACCTACGTCGACGACAATGCGGTGGAATGGAAGATCCGCCGCGCGCTGCAAAACGATACCCAGATCGGCGGCGGAACCGATATCAGCGTCACCTCCTGGAACGGCGTCGTGTTGCTCACTGGCGAGGTGGCGGCCAACGAACAGGGCCGGCGCGCGGTTGGCATTGCACGCGGTTACACCGAGGCCAGGCAAGTCATCAACCAACTCGTCGTCGCGCCGACGTCGCGCTTCACCGAACGCAGCCACGACGCCTGGTTGACGACCAAGGCGAAATCGGCGCTGCTTGCCGCGCGCGACGTCAGCGCCGGGCGCATCAAGGTGGTCACCGACCGGGCGACCATATACCTGATGGGCATGGTGACGCGCGCCGAGGCCGACGCGGCGGTGGCGGCGACGCGACAGCTGCGCGGCGTGCAGCGTATCGTCAAGGTGTTCGAGTACATCCAGTGATCCGCCTTTCCGACACCTCGGTTTCGCGCGCATGCTGAGATACGAATCCAAGATCCACGAGTCACTCGATGCGCTGGCGCCGAGAATCGATTCGCTGCCGAGGCCGCTGGTGTTCACCAACGGCTGCTTCGACCTCTTGCACCCGGGGCACGTCGACTACCTCGAACAGGCGGCGACATTCGGCGAAACGCTGGTGATAGGCGTCAACAGCGACCGTTCGATACGCAATCTCGGCAAGGGCGACGACCGTCCCTACAACAACCAGCTCGACCGCATGCTGGTCGTGGCCGGCCTGGCTGCCGTCGACATCGTGGTCGGCTTCGACGACGAGACGCCCATCGAGCTGATCCGTGCCATCCGACCCGACTTCCTCGTCAAGGGCGGCGACTGGCCCGAGGCACAGATCGTCGGCGCCGACTGGGTGCGCGAACACGGCGGCTCGGTGAAGTCGGTCCCCATTCGCTACCAGCGATCGACGACCGCGCTGGCCAACCGGATCAAGGCCTTTCACAACCTGTTCGACGTACCATGACCCGCCGCGCGATACAGGGCATGGCATGGCTGCTGGCGGCCGCGTTCCTGGCGGCAACACAAGGCCCGGCGGCGGCACAGGACGGGAGCGACGGGGAACGAGAGGGAAACGAACCGACGAAACCGGCCGAACGCATTTTTCGTTATCTCGACGACGCGGTCTTCCTCGTGCCGGGCCGGGGACTCGGCCGGGTGACCCTGGGTATCCCGCTGGCCAGCGTGGTCCAGGCGCTGGGCGCGCCGAGCCGCAGCGACCGCAGCGGCTTTTTCAACCCGACGACGACGCTGCTCTACGAGGCCGGCATCGACGCGTGGCTGCTGATAAGCGGCGACGAAACGGTGGAGCGGATCGGACTCGAGGGCCGCAGCGGCATCGCCACCGCGGAAGGCGTGCGCTACGGCATGCCGGGACACCAGGTGAGTATGATCTACGGCGAGCCGGTCATCACCGAGGAGGGCGAACTACGCTACCCCGAACGCGGGGTCGCCTTCACGCTGCGTTCGGGGACGGTGTTCCAGATCGAGGTGTTCACGCCCGAAGCGCGAGCCGAGTAGCATGCCCCGAACCCGGTGGTTCGTTACACCACCCGCGTTTCGCGCATCAGCATGTAGTCCGGCGACAACTCCGCCACCAGCGGTTCGAGTTCCGCCAGCGCACGTTGGTAAACGTGGCGCTTGAACTCGACGATGCGGTCCACCGGGTCCCAGTAATCGACCCATCGCCAGCGATCGAACTCGGGTCTGGATACCGCGTCGAGGCGCACGTCGGAATCGGCGCCGGTGAGCTGGAACAAGAACCACAATTGCTTTTGGCCGCGAAAGTGGCCGCGACGCGCAGACAGGTGAAATCGCGGCACGTCGTACTTGAGCCATGACTGGGTTCGACCCACGAGGCGAACGTGCTCGCGCCTCAGGCCGACCTCCTCGTAGAGCTCGCGAAAGGCGGCGTCCTCGGCGGTTTCGTCCTTTTCCACCCCGCCTTGGGGGAATTGCCAACCGTCGCGACTCGAGCGGCGCGCCCAGAGCACCTTGCCCTTGATGTTGCAGACGACGATGGCAACGTTGGGACGATAACCTTCCGAATCTAGCTTGCCGGAAACGGAGGAACCATGCATGACGTTGAAATAAAAGTGTAAAGATCCTCTCGTATTTTTCCACGATCCCGCCGCTTTGGCAAACACCGGCCGGGCTCGAGCGCGAAGACGCACGGGGGCCGTCGACCCGTCAGTCCTTCCCACCACCCTCGTCGACGCGGGTGTCGCGCCATTGCCGGTAGTGGCGCGAAAACAGTGCCTCGAGCTCGTCAATGACCTCCCGCGCGGTGCGCCCGCCGAGGACGTGCTGGGACATCAGGTCGGAGGCCCGGTGCAGCAACTCGTCGGCGTCGAGCATCGGGTATGTGCGCGACAGGCGCCGCATGGCCTCGATCACGGACTCCGATTCCGGTCGCGGGATCGACGCGGGCTCGGCGGTCGATGACGCATTGGACGCGGGGTGACGCCGCACGAGGAAAGCGGCGAACTCTAGCAGCATCTCCCGCCCGCGATCGTCGAGGGCGTCGAACGCCTCGAGCAGTTTCCGGCGTTCGCGCGTGGACATCAACGGCGCGCCGGGGCGACGTTCCGTGACAACGCGGGGGCGCGGCGCATCGGGGCACGGAACATCAGGCGCCTTTCGGCATGCGCTTCTCGCAGTGTTCCTCGATGAAGGACAGGAATTCCTCCATCGCGCGCATGCGGAATTTCTGTCGCTGGTAGACGATGGAGAAGGGCCGCTTGAGAGGCTTTTTCAGGCTGACCGCCTCGAGCGTTCCGAGCTTGAGTTCCTTGTCCAGCGTGGCGACCGACAGGATCGAGACACCCAGCCCCACGGCCACCGCATTCTTGATCGACTCGGGACCGCCGAATTCCATGACAGAGTTGACCTGGCCGGGTTCGATCTTGTGCCTGGTCATGTATTCCTCGATCACCTCGCGCGTGCCCGATCCCTCCTCTCGACTGATGAACGGGTACTTGAACACCTCCGCGATGTCCACCTTGCTCTTATTCGCCAGCGGATGATCCGGCGCCGCCACCGCCACCAGCTCGTCCTCCCAGCACACGCTGGTAACGAGGTTGCGGTTGCTCACCGGCCCCTCGACGATGCCGATGTCGATCTCGTTGTTCTCCACCATGTGAATAATGCCCACGGTATTGGCGATATGCAGTCTTACCGCGACGTCCGGATAGCGGGCCTGGTATTCGCCGAGCAATGCCGGAGCGACGTACTCGCCGATGGTGGTGCTTGCGCCCAGGACCAGCGGACCGATCACGTCGCCGGTCATTTTGCGCACTTCGTTGTCCATCTCGCTGTAAAGCGAAATGATTTGCTCTGCGTAGGTCTTGACCAGCTTGCCCGCCGCGGTCAGGCTGATCCGGTTATGGGTGCGGTCGAAAAGCCGCGTGTTGAAGTAGTCCTCGAGCTGTCGAATCTGGAAGGTGACCGCCGGTTGGGTCATGTGCAACGCGTCGGCCGCCTTGGTGAAACTGAGCAGGCGCGCGACGGTGGAAAACACCTGGAGTCTTCTGTCCGCCATGACTGGTTTCCTGTGGTTGGCGTTATCTGGTTGGCTTTATTTATAGTTTATGCCGGTGCCGCGCGTCGAATTCATCGCGGGCGCCGCGCCTGTTCATCCCACCGGCGCGGGAATACGGTGGACTTGGGCGCGATCGCGCCCATAAGAGCATTTTATGGCCAATGGGGTGGTGTTGGAAGCGCCACCCGGCGGGGAGCTATCTATCCACGATGGATCGACGAGCGTAGCGGTGCCCCGCGACGCCTGGTCGACGACGCGGGGCAGAACGACGGGACTACCAGCTGTATTGACCTTTCAACAGCAGCTGGCTCATGCAGATTTCGACTGATTGCCCTGGCACGAACTGCGAAGGGCCACTGACGCATTCCTCCGGCGCGTAGGTGAACGACATGGAGAATGCGCGGTCGCCGTCGAGGCGGCGGGTAAACCCGACGCTGTAGTGGTCCTCGATAACGCCGGGTGCAATGATGTTCAGCGTAACGTCGGCCGGGTTGATAGGCTGGTCGCCATGGCTGACGCCGAAACGCCATGTCATGTCCTCGCTCGCCTGCCACTGGAAGCCGAGCTTGTAGACGGTCATGTCGTTCCACCCGAACCCGGCCCCGTTCGCGCCGCCCAGGCACTGCGAGCGGTCGCCGCCCAGGCAGGCGAACAGGTTGGCCGACGGGTTACCGATGGCGTCCGAGTCCTCGTAGAAAATTCGCTCGACGTCGAAGGTGATGGCCGAGCCGCCGTCGAGCCTGTGGGCGAGCCCCATGTTGGCGCGCGGCGGAATGTCGAGGTCGCCGCCGCCCGCGAACAGACCCGCGTAGTCGTCGAAGGTGTTGGAGATCTTCGACTGGTAGCCGACGGAAAGCGAGGTGTCGTCGGTCAGCTCGAACTGCGCGGACACGATCGCACCGAAGCCCGTGTCGTCATCCTTGCCGTTGTTCGACAACCTCGACGGATCGGTGGAAAACGGCGCGAAGCCGGAGATGCCCTTCATTTCCAGGCGGGAATAGTTCACGATGCCGGCCACGCCGAGAGAGACCGCCGGCGAGACGCGCCGCGCCCAGGCGAAGTTCACGAAAAGCTGCTCGTAGTCGACGCCCGCGTCGCCCATGCCGAACGTACCGACCGCCATGGGTCCGGCCGGCGTCGGCAGCACGGTGTCGGACGCGTCCCAGTCGGTGTTCATGCCGCCGTTGCCGTAAACGGTGAGCGCAAACGCGCTGTCTACGCCCATTTCGCGCCCGTAGCCGAAGTTGGGAATCAGGAACGACTCCGAGCCGCTCTCGACCGTGTCGCCGGGAAACGGCGGGAAAGCGGGGCTGAACGCGCCGCTGACGGTGTACTCGCGCCTCGGCGAGAAATAAGCGAGCCCGATATCCCGGCGATCACCCACGTTGACGAGGCCGGCGGGATTGTTGGCGGCCACCATGGTATCGAGATCGAGCGCCGCGCCGCCGCCGGCAAGACCGCCGCTGAGCGCACCCCAGCCCTCGGAAAACAGGCCGTTGGTGGCGAGCGCCGGCGCGCTCGGAAGAAGCAGCGCGGCGACGAGCGCCGACAGGGAAAACCGATGCATCTCTGAACCCCCCGCCAAACTGTTTGGCGAATGTGACCAAGATTACATTATGGAAATATTTCGGGAGAGATAGCAATCAATTGGTTTAATTTCCACATAGAAATTGCCGTAATCAATCCCGTTGATTTGGCGATTAACGGCGTTTGGGCACGCCGACATGCCGGCATCGTCGTCCGCCGCGCGGCGGCCGTCGTTCAGGTGTTGCCGTCGAGGTCTCGGTGTTCGAGGACAAAAGAGTGAAATGCCGACGCGGCGGGAGACAAGCGCTTGCCCTGCCGGTACACGATGTACCACTTGCGATTGACGGGAAACCCCTTGACCGGCAGTTCCACCAGCCGACCCGCCTTGCATTCGAGCTCGATGGTGTGGCGCGATACCACGGCGAGACCGA
>JAUIEZ010000148.1 GCA_030429665.1 Gammaproteobacteria bacterium
GTTCCGCCGCCACGGAACGCAGCGCGCTGACGAACTTGCCAGACAACAATTCCGCCAGGGCGCTCGGCTCCATCGTGCGCCGGCCCAGCGTCGACGCCGCCGCCGATACCGCCTCGCGCTTTTGCATCACCCGAACGAAAAACTCCGCCTCAACGTCCACCCGCATCCGGTCGCGCGTGATCACCGCATCCTCGCGAACCCGCGATACCGCAATGCGTACCACGTTCAGGTTCACTGGCGTCACCTCGTGAACAATCGGCAGCACCAACGCACCGCCGTTGATCACCACCTTCTCCCCGCCAAGGCCGGTGCGCACGAACGCTACCTCCTTCGTCGATCGGTGATACAGCCAGTTCAACAGGTAGACAACAACCGCAATCAACACGATCGCGACAATCAACCACAATATGATCGATCCGATTACTCCGCTGGACATGTCTCTTTCTCCGGTCGTGGTTTATCCGAGTCGATAGGGAAACGGGCTCGGATCAACGCCGTCAATCTGTTCGTGTGCCAGCGCGGTAATGAGGTCGGACTTCAACAATGCCGCGCCGGGTTCATCCCAGAGGTTGCGCTCCTCGTCGGGGTCTTCCACCAAGTCGTAAATCTCGCCCCACTTCTCCCCGCTATAGAGACTGAGGCGAAATCGATCGGTAACGAGCGTATGCGCACGTAGTGCGCCTCGATGACCCAGCACGCCGTCGTGCTGTTCTTCCTCGACCAGGAAACACGTTCTGCGTTCGGCATCGGCATCCGTCATCAACGACCGCATGCTACGACCCTGCATGCCGTGAAACGGCTGAACATGGGCGCGATCCAGGATCGTCGGTGCGAGGTCGATGGTACCGACCAGGGCGTCGCACTCTCGTTCGCCGAACCTGGTACCTTCGGGCTCTGACCACAGCATGGGCACTCGAATCAGCCCCTGGTAATGAAAGGGTCCCTTGAGCAGCATGCCGTGGTCGCCCATCAGGTCGCCGTGATCGCTGGTGAACGCCACGACCGTTTCCTCCCGCAGGCCGGCGTCGTCGAGGGCCTTGAGTACGGCACCAACGGCGTCGTCGATCATGGCCACCATGCCGCACGTCAATGCCGCCGCCTCCTGGGCTTCGCGCGCAGAAACCGCCATGGCGTGATACTCGTTGGCGCCGGGCCCGCGGGAATGATCCCGGGTGTAGCGCAGGAATGGAGTGACTGCGTCGGACTGCAATGTTCGCGGCACCGGCATGTCCACGGGGTCGTACAGATCCCAGTACTTCCCCGGCGGTGTAAACGGATGATGCGGATCCGGGAAAGACACCATGAGAAAAAAGGGACGATTATTGCGGCGGGTTTCGTAGCTGGACAGCCACTCCACGGCATGGTCCTGGATATACCGGGTCGGGTACAGTTCCTCGGGCATCGCCGTACGCCAGGCCTGCGGACAGACATAGTCGTGAGGGAGCTGGTTGTGTCGCCCGCGGAGGCGGTCGACGTCGAATCGTCGCGTTCTCAGCCAGCGGTCATAGTCGCCGCCCACCATGTCGCCGTGCATGGTGCACAGGTCCACGTGTTCGAAGCCGTAGTAGGCCTTGCCCGACGACAGGTGTCCGAGTCCTCGCCAGGCTCGGACGTTCTCGCGCTCGTAGTCCTCGCGCTCGCCCGGCTTCATTGCCTCGGCATATTCACCGCAACTGGCACGCCTGCGCTGGAGTTCTTCTGGCAACCGGTCCGGCGGCGCATCGAGCATGTTCTGCAAGTGGCTTTTTCCTACCAGGGCCGTGCGGTACCCCTTGGCTCTCAACAGGTCGACAAAGGTGTTCGAGCGCAACGGCAACGGTATCCCGTTGGTGCGCACTCCATGCACCGAGGGCAATCGGCCCGTCATCATGGTTGACCGGTTCGGCATGCACTGCGGCGAAGACACGTAACAGCGCGCGAACTGGACACCGTTTCGGGCAATACCGTCAATATTGGGCGTGCGCAGGACAGGATGACCGCCGCAGCCGAGGAAGTCCGCGCGCTGCTGGTCGGTGCAGAACAGGATGAAACTGGGATGCGCTCGCCGATCCCGGAAGTCGATCATCTCAACCTCCGGCCGCCTCGATACCCCGATGCCAGAAGAGCAGGTACCGATCGATCACCTTTCGCCAGATCGCGTCGGTGGCCACGCTGATCGAACCGATCAGCACGATACCGAAAACGACCACGTCGAAGCGACCCTGGTTCATTGCGTCGGTGATAAGAAAACCGAGCCCCGAATTGGCGGCGATCATCTCCGCGGCCACCAGGACGGCGAAGGAGAGACTCCAGCCGATGCGCAGCCCCGTGGTGATGTCCGGCATGGCCGCGGGCAACGCGACGCGGGTCAGCATCCGGGAGGCCGGCACGTCGAAGGAACGGGCGGCCCGCAGCAGCGTACGATCGATTCCGGCGACACCCTTGTAGGTATTGACGACTACCGGAAAGAACGCCGTGACCGCGATCAGGAAGACCTTGGAACTCTCCTCGATGCCGAACCAGATGATGGCCAACGGTATCCACGCCAGCGGCGGAATCGGGCGAAGAATTTCGACGATCGGATTGAGGATGACCCGAATACGCTCGGAACTCCCCATGGCGAGTCCAACGAATACGGCGAGCCCTGCACCAATTGCGAAACCGGCCAGTACGCGCAACAGGCTGACGCCGATATGCACGAACAGGGCGCCACCACTCAACTGGGTAATGGCGATTCGCCCGAGATCGGCGGGGCTGGCAAAGATGTCACGGTTCACCCATCCAGTCGCGGCACCCACCTGCCAGAGCACGAAGAAGCCGATGACGGCGGCGAACTGAATCAGCGTTTCGCGCCTCGCGCCGGTGGTGTTCATTCACTGTCCCTCGCGGCAGAACTCCACGGCATCAGCTTTCTCTCCAGCACGTCGAGGCCGATAGAGGCCGCGTACCCAATCACGCCGATGACGATCATGCCGACCATGGTGATGTCGGTCCGAAACCATGTGCGTGCTTCGTTGATCAGCGCCCCGAGGCCGAACACCGTGGCGATCATCTCGGCTGCGACTATGACCATGAACGCGATGGCGAGGCTGATTTTCAGGCCGGCGAAGATTCTCGGCAGCGCGGCGGGAAGGATCACTTCCGCGAAAATGCGTGACCTCGGCGTATCCATGCTTTGCGCGGCGCGCAGCAACACCGGGTCGACAAACTTAACGCCGGCGATGGTATTGGTCAGGGTGGCCCAGAAACAGGCGAAGGTGATCAGCGCGATTTTCGAAACCTCGCCGATATCGAATACCGCGATGAACAAAGGCAGGATGCTGATCGGCGCCGTCGAGCGACCGAATGTCACGAAAGGCCTCGCGGCGACATCAAGCGTGCGAAAGTATCCGATCACGACGCCGATGGGAATGGCCAGGGCGACGGCGATCAGGTATCCGATCGCCGAGCGTTTCAGCGTCACGAGAATGTGGCTGTGCAGCAGGATTTCCTCGGGAAATCCCTCCACCAGCAGTTCGTAGAAAGTTTGCGCCAGCGTCGACGGGGGCGGCATGAAAAACGGATCGATGTAGCCGAATATGGATAGCGCCTCCCAAAGACCGAGCAACACGGCAACTACCGCGAACAGTTGTATCCAGGGGTGACGCGCCACGAATCCCGGTCGATCGATACCCGGCTTCGAAGCCTCGTCCGTCAGCACGTCACTAGTCGAGCGCATCTTGCACCTCGGCTTCGAGTTCGACGAACTCCGGCGAAAGGCGATCCCGCGGTCGATCCAGGGAAACCTTGAATTCTTTTTTAAGGTGGCCCGGATTCGCACCCAGCACGATGATACGGTCCGCCAGCACGATGGATTCGGCGACCGAGTGAGTAATGAAGATGACCGTCTTCTTGTGCGACGACCAGATACGCAACAGTTCGTTCTGCATGCCCATGCGTGTCTGCTCGTCGAGCGCGCCGAACGGTTCGTCCATGAGCAGTAGCAGGGGATCGATGGCCAGCGCCCGCGCGATGGCGACTCGTTGCTGCATCCCGCCGGAGAGTTCGAACGGATACTTGTCCTCGAACCCGGTCAGGTGCACGAGATCGATCAGTTCTCGCGAAATCCGCGCACGCCGCTCATCTCCGACTCCCTGTTGCTTGCAGCCGAACTCGATGTTCTTCCGCGCGGTGAGCCACGGAAATAGAGCGAGGTTCTGGAACACGACGCCCTTGCCCTTGCCGGGACCCTCGATCTGGGCGCCGTCCACGAGGATCGACCCCGCGGACGGCTTGAGAAAGCCGGCGATCATGTTCATCAGGGTGGACTTGCCACAGCCTGAACGACCCACGACGCAGACGAACTCGTTCTCGCCAATCGTCAGGTTGATATCGCGCAACGCCTCGACGGTATTGCCGCTGGCGGCAATGAACTGCTTCGACACGCCGTCGATCACGATCTTATGCGCCGCCTGGTTCATGGCGAGTTCTCCCGGGATCGTCAGTGCGACCGCCTGACTAGTTGCCGTAGTTGGTCTCGATGGATACCGCGTCAGGTCGTGCCTGCTTCAGCGGTTCGACGTGGGTATAGTCCAACACGTCGACGCGACGCTTGATCCGGCCGATCTGCTCGAGGTAATCGAGCGTATTGTTCATGCCGCCCAGGAACCGCTCGTCGAGGGCCATGGTGAACTCGAACATCGGCATCAGCTTGCGGTTCATTTCCGGATCCTGTCCGTGAAATTCAGACAGCAGGGCTATGGCTTCGTCCTTGTTCGCCGGGTCGACGAGAAAATCCTGTGCCCTGGAGAACGCGCGCAGCACGGCGTCCACGGTCTGCGGATAGCGCTTCACGGTCGGTTCCAGCGTGGTCAGCACGCTGCGCGTCCAATCCACCACCACGTTTTCGCCCTTGTTCCCCTCGAAATGGCTGGTGGCGCCGGTATGAATTCGAACCGCATCGGCCTTGTCCACTGCCTGCTGCACCCAAGGTTCCCAGACGACGACGCCGTCGATCAAACCGGAGATAATGCTGGACAACTGCTCGGGCGGCTTAAGGCTCACGGTCTCGACCTGCTTGGAGTCGATGCCGTAGTGTTCCAGGATCTTGCCGAACATCAATTCAGAGCCGGATCCCTTCAGAACGCCGAACTTCTTGCCCGCCAGGTCGCCGGCTTCGGTGATGTTCGAGTCCTTGCGCACTGCCAGGGACAACGCCTCGCCCCATATCGCAGTACTGCTGAGAAAGAGGATCGGCACGCCGGCGCTGCGCAGTGAAAATACGGGGGCCTGGGTCGGAATGGCGAAGTCGAGGTTGCGGGATGCGAGCGCCTCGACCTGGACCAGGCCGGCGGAGAATGATTTCAACTCGACGTCGAGCCCCTCGTCGGCGAAGTAGCCCTTTTCCTGCGCGATAATGGCATGACCGCCTCCGCCCCAGTCCTGGCCAATGCCGATGACCACATCGGATTTTTCCACGGCGTGGGCCGGCGCAAAGCCGAGCAGACCGGCGATAGCCACCGCGCTGGCGGCGAGATTGAATCGACGACGGGAAAGTTGGGCGAATGCGCCCCGGTAGTTGGACATTGGTGTTTCCTCCTGTGCCCCGGACATCGAAACCATTCTTGCCGGATATGCTCATTGAGCCTGTCATTTGCGGCGCATCCGTCCCTTTGCGCTACTCTGTTTACGTACTGTGTCCCGCCGCAGGGCGGGATGAGCATTGGTATTCTCACGAAGAAGATATACCTTGAATAATACTTTTTACGGATTCCGATATACGTTTTAGGTATATTTGATAGCTAAGACACTGTGGGAATGAGCGCCGATACGAATAAGGTCGATCGAGCCCGACTAGCTGCTTGATGCCGGTTCGGTGCCTTGTCGGCAGGCGCGCCGAAGGGCGTCCTCGAACCGCCGCGTGCTCGGCAGTGTTTCCCGGTCGCGCAGTTTCGTCATCCCGATCGGCGAGAGAGTCGAGGCCAGGTCCATGTCGAGGTACACGAAGCCAATCGGCGGTGGTCCGAAATGGAACATCGACTCCGGCAACGCACCGACGTAGTCACTCTCCGAGACCACGCGGGAGATGCAGGTAATTGACGTCGAGTAGATGGCCACCTTGGGCAGATCGTGTCCGCTGGTGCGGAAAGCAGCCTCGAGCGCGCGGTGCGCCAGCGAATTCTTTGTCGGGAACACCCACGGATACTTCAACGACTCGGACACCGTCGGCTTGTCGCCGGACAGCAGCGGATGCCCCGGACGTACGACGAAACAGAGTGGATCGTTTAGCAGGATCTCGTTCTTGAGGTCTGGATGCTCCCGCTCGGAGAGCAGGCGACCGACGGCGATCTCGATCTCCCGCTCGCGCAGGCCGGTAATCAGGTCGGATTCGGATCCTTCACGTACGGAAACGCTGATATCCGGATACTCCCGCTGCAGATCGAGCAGCGCCTGCGGAAGAAACGTGTTGATGGCGGCCGGCATCGCACCGACGAACACCTGTCCCATGATCCCGTGTGCCATGGCGTCGATTTCCGCACCCAGCATGCCGACATCCGCAACGATATGGCGACAGCGGCGAATAAATGCTTCACCGTAAGGTGTCAGGGTGACGCCCCGAGGCGTTCGGCGAAACAGAGCGACGCCAAGACGTGCTTCGAGGTCCTGAACGCATCGCGTCACGGTCGGCTGTGTCACGTTCAGGTGTTCGGCGGCCTTGAGGATTCCACCATGCTCGGCGACGGCAAGCGCCACGCGCATGTCCCGAATCTTGATCTCGCGCAGTAAGCGACGTGGCTCCAAGACCGACTCGCTCATTCGTCGTTCCGGCGGCTATGACTCCGCCGTCCGGCGCGCAATCACGCGCTGAAACGAAGCGGCGAGGCGGTCATGCCGTCGCGGGCCTGGGGGGCCTTGTGGAACTTGCCGTCCTTCATGATGGCGACGATGCGGTTGGCGTCCTGCAGCACGCGCACGTCGCGCGAGGGATCGCCGTCCACCAGCAGCAGGTCGGCGAGATAACCCTCGCGAATCATGCCCAGTTCATCGCCCATCTCCATGATCTCGCCGCCGAAACGGGTGGCCGCCTGAATCGCCTCCATCGGACTCATCCCGATCATATCGACGAAGTACTCCAAGTCCTTGGCGTTGGTGCCGTGCGGCGTCCACGCGAAACCGTAGTCGCCGCCGATCAGCACCCGGATACCTCGACGATGCATCTTCTGCATGCTGTCGACCGCCGCCGCCAGCTCGCGTTCGTAGGCATCCGTCATCGGCGTACCGGGCTTGATGCCGTACTCTCCCGCGTTGCGCGCCGTGTTGATCAACCAGGCCAACCCGGGCGCCACGAAGTGCTTGTCCTTGTGCGCTTCCAGCATATCCAGCGCCTCCTCGTCCGTGAACGAGGCATGGTAGATATACTCGATACCGTGGCGTACGCACTGCTTGACCGACTCAGCCGAGCGCGCATGGGCGGCCAGCTTGATGCCGCGCCGCTTCGCCTCGGCGGCGCACATCGCCACCTCTTCCTCGGAGAACTGGGTCGCCTCGGCCGGCATGCCGGTGATCTCCTCGCCCGACAGGTTGATCTTGATGGTATCCACGCCCCACTTGATCAGCCGCCGCACGGTGCGGCGTACCTCCTCAGGGCCCGAAACGACGATGCCCAGGTTCAGCCCCTCGTGGGGGATGTGGGGCAACGACGCATCACCGAGGCCGCCCACGGAAGTGATCTCCGGTCCGGCCGCGGTGTAACGCGGTCCCGGGCATCGGCCGGCGTTGATGGCGTCGCGGATCACCACGTCGAGGCGTTCCTTGGCCGCCGCCGCGCCGCGGCCGGCGGTGAATCCCGCGTCCAGTACCACCTTCGCCATCTCGATGCAATTGAAGACGTGCTCTTCCACCGGCATCATCTGGATCGGGTTGATGCCCGGCGCGTTGTTCCACGACAGGTGCAGGTGCGCATCGATTAGTCCCGGCATCAGCGTCATGCCCCGACCGTCGATGCGGGTCTCGCCATTGCCCCCGAAACTGTAGCCGCCCGCGCCGCCGCTGCGGCGGATCGACCTGATCCGGTTGCCCGCCACCGTGACCTCGCCGTTGTAGGGCGCCTCGCCCGTGGCATCCAGGATGCGCACGTTCGTGAACACGATCTCGGGCTCGCCGCGACCCGCGCCGTTGCTCCCGCCCCAGCTGAATGTGCTCTCCGCCATGTCCAATACCCTCCTGCGTCGCCGGTGCGACCGGCTGCGTGATGCGTTTAGTTCGTAGTCGACTCGAGATGTGACCGCAACAACTCGCGCGAGCGATCCACCGCTTCGATCATGATCCAGTGACCGATTCCCGGAATCACCTCGATCCTCGCGCCGCCGATCTTCCCCGCCAGCTCCCGGCCCATGGCCACCGGTGCGACACCATCGCGCTCGCCGGCGACCAGCAACGTATCGCACGAAATCTTGCCGTGATCGGCCGCCACGGCTTCGCTCAGCGCTTCGCAGTGCGCCGCGTACCCCTTCGGCTCCTGGCGCAGCAGGCTCTCGCGAACGAATGCCTCGGTCACCGGGTTCGTCCTGCGCGAAGCCTCGTCCACGCTGCCGGTCGCGATCGCTTCGGCAATCGACGCCATGCCCGTTTCACGCGCGGCCGCGGCACGCTCCTTCAGTGCCTGGCGCGCCGCGGGCGGCGGTTCAAGGATCGCCCCGAACAGGGTCATGCCGGTTACCATCGCCGGCAGTTCGGCCGCGATGTACTGGCAAACCAGGGTTCCCATGGAATGGCCGACAAAGTGGGCCCGCGCCACACCCGCCGCGCGCAGCGCGTCCTTCAGCGCCGCCACCAGCCCGCCGAGACCCGGCGCTCCCGGCCGATACGCCGAGCGGCCCGCGCCCGGCAGGTCCGGGCGCAGCGCCCGGTAGCCGGCCAGCGCCGGCATCAGCGTCTGGAAACTGTTCGACGTGCCTCCCAGTCCGTGCACCAGCACCACCGCGGGTCCCTCCCCCACGTCCTCCATCACCATCGATCCCATCGATACATCGACCATCACCAAGACTCCACCGGGTTCTCGAGCACCCCGATACCGCCGATCTCAACGCGCATCACGTCGCCGGGGACGAGATACTTCGGCGGCTTGAAGCCAATGCCCACACCCGCCGGCGTGCCCGTCGCAATCACATCGCCCGCCTTCAGCGTGATGCCGTTCGCGATCGCCTCGATGATCGTCGGCACGTCGAAGATCAACAGACCCGTGTTCGCGTCCTGGCGAAGCTCATCGTTGATCCAGCACTTCACCGCCGTGTCCGACAGGTCGATCTCGTCCGCCGTCACCACCCACGGACCCATCGGGCAGAAAGTGTCCTGCGACTTGCCGATCAGCCACTGGCTGTGAACCCCCTGAAGATCGCGCGCCGTCACGTCGTTGATCACCGTGTAACCCCACACGTGATCCAGCGCCGACGCCTTCGGGATGTTCCGCCCACCCTTGCCGATGATCACCCCGAGCTCGGCCTCGTAGTCGATCGCCGTCGATACCATCGCGTCGATCCGAACCGCATCGCCCGGCCCCACCACGCTCTCGGGCACCTTCGAAAACACGATCGGCGCCTCCGGTACCTCGCCCTTCGCCGCCGAAGAGTCAAAACCCGATCCCGCAAACTCCTTCGCATGCGCATGGTAGTTCTTGCCAACGCAAAATATGTTCCGATGCGGCCGCGGTACCGGTGACTTCAGGACGACGTCGGAAAGCGGAATGTCTTCGACCACCGACACGTCCGGATTATCGAAGACCGCGGTGACCCCGGCAGTTCTCGCCAGTGCATGGTCGACCGTAAGGCGATGAATGATGTTCGCGTGATCGTCGACCCGACCGACGTGACAACTACCGTTCCATTCGAATACTGCGAATTTCATGATGTCTAACGATAAACTGGTGGATTGAATCTCTTCGTCAGCCTTCGGTCGATTCGTCGGCCGACTCCGACGCCAGGCTCTTGACTTCCTTTGCGGCCCTGAAGATATCGCCCATGGCGGCCACGTTGGAGCCCTTCACGCCGATTTCCTTCATCATCTCGTCGATCAGCGGCGCCTGCGCGCGATAGCGAAGCGCGCTCTCGATCACCTCGTCCGTCGGCGAACGCGAGCCGCCACCGCCGACGCCTCCCAGCCCGTCCACGTGCAGGATCTTGATCCCCTCGATCTTCTCCATCGGCTTCACGCTCGCACTGACGATCGACTCCAGCCGATCGATCAGCTTCGAACGCAGCGCACCCGCGCGCGCATCCTCACTCAGGATGTTGTCCGCCTCGTTGCGCAGTCGCTGCGCCTCCGCCGCCACCGCCGCGCTGATCTGCTGCGCCTCCGCCGCGATCTTCGCCGTGTCCGCGTCCTTCTGCGCCAGCAACCGGTCCACCGACGCCACCCGCTCGGCTATCACCGTCTCGCGCGTCGTCGTCACCTGCTCGCTCGCTTCCACCGCCCGCGCTCGCGCCGTCTCCGTCTCCGTGCGCACCGTCGCCTCCTCGGCCTGCTTCGCCAGCACCGAAATCTGGCGCTCGATCTCGGCCAGCTCCAGAGCCATCTCCCGCTCGACCTCCAGGCGCTTCAGGTCCCGCTCCTTCAAGATCCGTACCTCGTCCAGGCCGCGATCCGAGGCAATGCGCGCCCGTTCGACTTCCTCGCGCGCCGAGATCTCCGCCGCCTCCAACGCCTGGCGCTCGGAAATCTGCTCGGCGCGCAGCAGCCGGTCGCGCTCGATGCGCGCCTTGTCGAGAATCTTCTCCTGTTCGATGCGTGTCTCCTCCACCGCTTGATTCGCTGTCAGGCGGGCCGTCTCCACTTGGCGGCTTCGCGCAATCTCACGCGTCTCGTTTTCTTCATCTGCCAGTATCCGCGCCTCACGCAGCTGACGCTCGGAAACGATCTTGGAGCGCTCGATGTCCTCGTTGGAAGCGATCTCCGCATGCTCGATGTCGTGGCGTTGCTTGATCTGCTGCGTGCGCACGCGGTGCTCGCGCTCGATGCGCGCCTGCTCCAGCGCCTGCTCGTGCGCAATGCGCGCCTTCTCGATCTCCTCGCGCGCCGCGATCTCGGCCGACTCCAGCGCCCGCTGGCGCGCAATCTCCTTCTCCCGCGTACTCTGCTCGTTGTCGATGCGGGACCGCTCGGCCTCGGCCTCGCGAGTTACCCGCTCGCGCGTGATCGCCGAGCGCTGGTCCGCGCGCACCGCCTCGAGCTCGCGCTCCTGGCTCAGGCGCGAACTTTCGCTCTCCTGCTCCAGCTTCAGGGTCTCCTTCTCCGCCTCCAGGTTGCGCGTGCGAATGGCCACCATAGACGACTGCTCGATGTCGTTGCGCAACTTGCGCCGC
>JAUIEZ010000149.1 GCA_030429665.1 Gammaproteobacteria bacterium
CGGTCGTCCTCGATGGCCAGCCGAGCGATGCGCTGTGCGTCGATCGCGACGTCCGAACGCACCGGGATGACCCCAGCCCGCGTCAGCATGCCCTGGCGCAGCGCTGAGGACATCGCGGCATTCGCGACGACATGGACCGGCCGCGGCACGGTCGCATGCAGGAGGGTTCCCGCCAGCAGGCTCTCCGAACGCGTGACGAGCAGAACGGGTCCCGACGTGCCCACATGGTGGTTGCCATGGGGGTGAACCTTGTAGGTCACGCGCATGGCCGTGGAGGCGAGGTTGCGCGCGTGGGCGGCCCCGGTCCACGACGGGAGATCGACCGTCGGCCCGGTCATGGGCTGTCGAGATCGGCGATCATGGCAGCCATCCGCTCGATGACCTGCTCCAGCGTGAGGTCGGTGGTGTCGAGGACCACGGCGTCGTCCGCCTGGGCCAGAGGTGATGCCTGCCGGGAACTGTCCTTGGCGTCGCGTTCCCGCAGAGCGCTCTCCGTGCGTTCGACATCGACCCCGTCCTTGCCGAGCTCGACATCCTGACGCGCACGCCGGGCGGCCCGCACGGCGGGGTCGGCAGTGATGAAGACCTTATGTGTGAACTGCTTTGACGACCTTTTTGCGACGATAGTACGGACGAAGCACGAGACCACGCCGCACATCCGCGAGGTAGGCGAATGAACGACCCGAACCGAACAGCCTCCAGTTCGACGCTTGGCGAACACGGCGTGTTCGTCAAATCGATGCTTGCCGCCGCGGTCAGCGGCGTGCTCGTCTCGCCGGCGTGGGCGAACCCGACCGGCCCGCAGGTGGTGCGCGGAAACGTGGGCATCGTCCCCGGCGCACCGGGCGAACTGAACATCACCAACACCCCCGGCGCCATCATCAACTGGGAGGGGTTCTCCATTTCCTCCGGTGAGTTGACGCGCTTCATCCAGCAGAACGGCGCTTCGGCGGTGCTCAACCGCGTCATCGGCGCGTCGCCGTCGGACATACGCGGCAGCCTCTTGTCCAACGGCAAGGTCTTCCTGATCAACCGCAACGGCATCGTGTTCGGCGAGCACGCCATCATCGATACGGCCGGTTTCGTCGCCTCCACGCTCAATATTTCCGACGCCGATTTCATCGCCGGCCGCATGGCGTTCTCCGGCGAGGGGGGCACCCTGGAGAACCGCGGCTTCATCCGCGTGCGCGAAGGCGGAGAAGTGATGCTGATCGCGCCGGACGTGACCAACACCGGATTGATTCGCGCCGACGACGGCGCCGTTCTGCTCGCCGCAGGCCGCGACATCGTCATCGAGAGCATGGACTTCGAGCACGTACGGTTTCGCGTGCAGGCGCCCGACGACCAGGTGCTCAACCTCGGCCGTATCGTATCCACCGGCGGGGTGGTGGCGTTGTTCGCCGGGACACTGCGCCATGACGGCGTCATCGAGGCGAACCGCCTGTCGCGCGACGCGCAGGGCAGGGTGCGACTGCAGGCCTCGGGGGATGTCTCCGTCGGCGGGCAAATCACGGCCACCGGCCAGGGCGCGCGCGGCGGCGACGTGACCGTCACCGGCGCTAAGGTCGTGCTGGCTGCCGCGGGCATCGACGTCTCCGGCGACAACGGCGGCGGACGCGCGCGAATCGGCGGCGACTACCAGGGCGGCGGCGACCTGTCGCGATCGCGCAGTACCCGGCTCGACGCCGGCTCGCGGGTCAGCGCCGATGCGCGGGTTGCCGGCGACGGCGGCGAGATCATCGTCTGGTCCGATGGCGACACCGACACGCGGGCGCAACTCTCGGCGCGCGGCGGACCCGCCGGCGGCGACGGTGGGTTGGTGGAGACTTCCGGGCGCGGCAGCCTGTCCTTCGGTCCGCCGGCCGACGTCAGCGCGCCGGCGGGCAAGGGCGGCACGTGGCTGCTCGATCCCGAGGACATCGACATCGGATCGGGCGAGGCCGAGTCGATCAGCACCGCGTTGAACAGCGGCAGCAACGTGTCGGTGAAGACCAGCGACGACGGTGACGGCGAAGGCAACATCAGCGTCAATGCCCCCATCAGCAAGACCGAGGGCGACGACGCGGCGCTTTCCATGGACGCGCACAACCGCATCGACGTCAACGCGCCGATTACGTCGACCGCCGGCAAGCTCGACGTCAGTCTCAAGGCCGGCCGCAAGGTGCATCTGAACGCCGACGTGAAGACCAACGGCGGTGATTTCAGCCAGGTCGTGACGGGCGACTACCCCGAACCGGAGGCGCCCGACGAAGCGTTCGAAGAGTCGACGGAACCGCCTGAGGCGGCTTCCGAACCGTCGTCCGACGAGATTGCCGAGGCTTCAGGTGGCGACGACGAGTCGGCCGCGTCCTCGAGCGGGGACGAAGGCGTGCAGGGCGATGCCGCGCCGACGCAGAACGATACCGCCGGCACCGAAACGTCGTCCGGACCGTCGGCGGACGCCGCGAACTCGGTCGTGGCCGAGTCCGGCACGACCGCGCCGACCGAAGCGCCTTCGCCGGGCGGCATCGAGGCGCCGGAGATCGTCGAGGAGCTGTCGGTAGCGGTGGACGAGACAGCGACGACCGAAACGATACCGGATTCCGGCATCGACGGTTCTACCGCGGACGCGACCGCGTCCGGCGAAGCCGATGATGCGACGGCGGCCTTCAAGGAGGATCTCGAGATACTTGTCGAGGGCAGCATCGACACCGACGGCGGCGATATCTTCATCGATGCCGGCCGCGACGGCACGACGGGGATCTTCGGCGACGTCGACGCGTCGAGCGAATCGGATACCGGCGGCAACATCCAGATCCTCGGCAAGCGCGTGGGCATCTACGACGACGCCGTGGTCGATGCCTCCGGCAAGACCGGCGGCGGCACCGTGCTGGTCGGCGGCGACCAGCAGGGAAAGAACCCGGACGTGCCCAACGCCAGCGCCGTGTACGTCGGCGCCGACGCGACCATTCGCGCGGACGCCACCGGCAACGGCGACGGTGGCCGGGTCATCGTCTATGCCGATCATACGGCCAACATACTCGGCCGGCTGTCGGCCCGGGGCGGCCCCGAGGGCGGCGACGGCGGATTCGTGGAAACGTCGGGGCGGATCAATCTCAGCGTCAGGCACGCGCCGGACACCCGGGCGCCTGCGGGCAATGCCGGCACCTGGCTGATCGACCCGACCGATATCACGATCGTCAGCGGCGGTGCCGACAACAACGTCGCCTATGTCGACAATGCCACTTACTACGACTTCTACGCGACCGGCAATGGCGCGCAGCTCGGCGTCGATACGATCTTCTACGGCCTTTACTACGCCGGCACGGTACGCATCCACACCACTTACGATGGGGCGTACGACGCCGATGACGCCGGGAACATTACCTGGGAAGGCGATGCCGCGCTGGATGTCGACGGCATCGGGTACGAAACACTGGGCAACCTGTACCTGTACGCCGACAACGACATCAATTTTTACGGATCGATCTACACGAACGACTTGTCCTACGGCGGCATCGGCAACCTGAAGTTCATCGCCGACAACGACGGCGAAGGCAACGGGAGCGTCAACATCCTCGGTTCCGAAGGCGGTGCGCGAATCGAGATCGAGGGCGATTTCGAGGCGACCGGAGCGGCGTTCAACGCCATTGCTGGTGACGACGAAAACGAAAGCGTAGAGATCGACGTCGGCGGTCAGATGTTCATCGACGCCGATGCGGGCGACGTGGACATCAGCGGCGGCACAGCCAACCTTGCAAGCGTGTTCCTGTTCTCGCGCGACAACATGACCATCCGGGGCGAAAACGTTCGCGTGCTGGGCGGTACCGGTGAGGCGGCCTACGCCAACGTGGTGATGTCGGGGTACACGGAAGCGACGGCCGGTCCGTTTCCAGAACTGACACAGCATATCGAGGCTACCGACGGCAACATCGAGGTGCTCGGCGGCGAAGGCGAGTTTTCCCGGGCGCAGATCTTTGCCTACCAATACGTCGATGCCTACGAAAACACGCTGCCGGACGCGCCCGTTCCGATTGGCGCTACCCTCGAGCAGGTCCTCACGGCGACCGGCGACATCACGGTGGCCGGCGGAGACGGCGATGGCTCCTACGCGCGAGTCGAACTGCTCCAGACCAGTGGCGACTACAAGTACGAGTATTTCTATGTCGGCGCGAGATTTCACGAAAGCTTCGATATCGACACCGGAAACGAGCCGGGCGATTTCGCCTTTACCCTGAACGCCACGCAAACCCTGGATGCCGGCGGAAATATCAACGTGTTGGGCGGCGACATCGAAGCCGCCAGCGCATCTGTCCAGTTCAGCCAGTTCGGCTATGTCGACTTGTTCTCGCCGACCACGGATAGCACCCTGGCTGTCACCTTCGACGGCGGACAGTTCGTCGATGCCGCCGGCGACGTCAACGTGCAGTCCGGGCAGGTCCTGGGAAGCTACGCCATCATCGACCCGCGGGTCTCGTTGACGGTCAAGTACAGCAGTTCCTCCGAGGGCGGCACGGTTACGACGCAGGTGAATACATACCAACGTGTTCGCGCCGGGTACGGCGGCGGCAACGATGGGAGCCTGAACATCACGGCCGTCGGCGACGATGCCTCGGTGTCGACGGGCGGATATTTCTACGAGTCCACCACGGTCTACTACGTTCCTGTGCTCCGCGCGGAGTTCGGGACCGACCAGGTCATAGAGGCCGACGGCCTGAACATCGTCTCCGAGACCACGAGCGGTGTCACGGCACAGATCGCGCTCGACGACGGTTCCAGCCTGGAGGGCTACGAAAACCCCGGGTTTAACCAGACCATCAACATCGGCGGCGACGCGCTGCTTCGTTCCGCGAACGGCGGTGTTGGCGGATGGCGTCGTGATCTCGAAACGTGTGCCGCGCGGCCTGGCATCGATTTCGGTGCTTCCTTTCTCGAGCAGGCTTCGTGAATTGCCCTTGGTCGAGGTTCCAATGGTCTCGACCCGTTCGACGAGCAGTTCCGATGAGCCGGACAGGTAGACGCGGCTTCGGTCGGGATACAACAGCAATGCGCTTCCGTCCCCGGGTATGCGAATCCTGTCCCCGGCAGCAACGCGTAGATCGCGCGCTAACGGCACGGTGCCGGCGCCGTCCGCGCGCGAAACCGTGCCTGCACCGATACTGTCGAGCACGATAACGGCGGAGTCCTCGAATCGTACCCAACTTAACGGGATGCGAATTTGAGACCCGACGGGAATTCGGGTCGGGTTCGTCAACCCGTTCAACTCGACCAGCTTTCTCCAGTACTCGATACCGTCGAGGTACTTGCTGGTGATCGTCCAGGGGTTGTCGCCTTTTTCGACGGTGTACAACCACTCTTCGTCGGACTGTGCGCCAGCGACTCCGTGAACCACGAGGAGAAAGGCGACGGCGGCTAGGGCGAAACGCCCCGATGTGCCGGGTATTCGGGCGCGGGGAAAATACGCAAGATGTCGCAGCGAAATCGATCGCGTGTGTTCCAATCTACGCTCGTGTCGATGATACGGCGGTTTGGGCACCGCGAAATTATATCCTCAATGGGGCGTCGTGGTGGCAGAAGAACCGCGGCGCTAGCGTATTCTTATTCATCTGGTTTTTATCGTGCGGATGGTAGTCACCGATCGGTCGACTACGGTCGACTTCGTTTCTGTCGATACATTCACTGCCACGAATCGATAAATACCGTAGATTCGATGATTTCTAGATACGAAGCGCCAACGCCTGACTCCCGCCCGGTCGTGCTCACGGAAAACGATCTGCTTGACCTTCCAGCAACTGGAAGGTTAATACTTGGCCTACCATCACATCCATGCCCTGCGGCAGGACCAAGCGATGAACGAAATCCGAGACTTGTCCGTCGGGCCCGAAGACGCGTCGACCCGGAACGCCAGGCTGCGTGTCACCGGCATGCACTGCGCCGGATGCGCGGCGCGCCTGCAGCGCACACTTGGTGAGCTGGAAGGGGTCCGCTCCGCCGACGTGAACTACCCGCTGGAGACTGCCAGCGTGGAGCTGGCAGCCGATGGCGCTGGAGTCGCCCGGCTCGTCGACGCCACGCGCGGCGCGGGCTACGACGTAGCCGGCGAGACGCGCGTCTACGATATCGAGGGCATGCATTGTGCAAGCTGCGTGAGCGCCGTCGAAAAGGCGCTGATGTCGATCGACGGCGTGCTCGAGGCGAACGTGAGCCTTACGCCCCAACGAGCCTCGGTCACGTTGGCCGACCGCGCGATTGGAGACAATGCGATCGTCGATGTCATCGCCTCCCGCGGCTACCACGCGCGACCCCACCTCGACCGCTTTGCCCTGCGGGCGGAACAGGAGCGCGAGATGCGCGAACAGGCCGAGCGCGATCTCGCGCGGACGCGCCGCCTGGTGCTCCTGGGCCTGGTCTTGAGCGCGCCGTTCGTCGCACAGATGGTCGGCATGGCCGCCGGCGCGGGCATGTTCCTTCCGCCGTGGCTGCAATTCGGCCTCGCGGCGCCGGTAATGGTCGTGGTCGGCGCTCGGTTCTTCGCCAGCGCATGGCGCGCCCTGCGGGCGGGCAGCGCCAACATGGACACGCTGGTGGCGGTGGGCACGTCGGCCGCGTTCGGCTATAGCACATACGGCTGGTTGAGCGAAGCGGGCCCGCACGCACTGTACTTCGAAGGCGCAGCGATGGTGATCACGCTCGTGATGCTCGGCAAGTGGCTCGAGGAACGCGCCAAGGGCAAGGCCACCGACGCGGTCATGGCTCTCATGGAAATGCGACCCGAAACTGCCCGACGCATCGACGAGGACGGCGACGAGACCGTTTCCGTGGAGTCGGTGCAGGTCGGCGACCGGATCAGGGTGTTGCCGGGCGAGCGCATTCCCGCCGACGGCGAAGTGGACGGCGGCGCCAGCGACATCGACCTGTCGATGATCAGCGGCGAAAGCGTTCCGGTAACCGTCGAGTCCGGCGACTCCGTCACCGGCGGCGCCATCAACGGTGCCGGCACGATCACCGTACGCGTCACCGCGGTGGGCGAGGACAGCCAGCTGGCGAGGATCGTCCAGTTGGTGGAAACGGCGCAGGGCGGCAAGGCCGGCATCCAGCGGGTGGTCGATCGCATCAGCGCGGTCTTCGTGCCGGCGGTGCTGATCACCAGCGTGCTCACGTTCTCCGCCTGGATGCTGTTCGGCGGTGTCGCGGCAACCGCCGTCGGCGCGGCCATCGCGGTGGCGGTGATCGCCTGTCCTTGCGCACTTGGCCTGGCAACCCCCACCGCACTGGTCACCGGCATGGGCGTGGCGGCGCGCCACGGGATCCTGATCCGCGACATCGCCACCCTCGAGGGTGCGGCCCGCGTGAATACGGTGGTGTTCGACAAGACCGGCACGATCACCGAGGGGCGGCCGCGCGTGACTGCCTTCGAGCCCGGTGGCGGCGGGGACCGACTCTCGATCCTGGCGCTGGCGGCGTCCGTACAGCAGTACAGCGAACATCCCTACGCGCGGGCACTGGTCGACTACGCCAGGGCGGCCGGCGTCGAACTGCGCGAGGCGGTCGATTTCCACAATACGCCCGGTCGCGGCGTCAGCGCCGTGGTCGACGGGCGTCGCGTACTGGTGGGTAATGCCGCCATGCTCGCGGAAGCGAACATCGATGCGCAGGGCCTGGGGGGAGACGGTACGCGCAGCATCGTCGCGATCGACGATCACGCGGCGGCGATCGTGGACTTCGCCGACGAAATGCGCAAGGGCGCTGCCGAATTGGTCCGCAAGCTCAAGGACCTGGGCGTGACGGCGGTCATGCTCACCGGCGACAACGAGCAGGCCGCGGCCAACGTCGCCGCGCGCGCCGGGATCGACGAGTTTCACGCCGGCCTGCGGCCCGCCGACAAGACGCGCTGGATCGCCGTGCGGCGCGCCGCCGGCGACGTCGTTGCCATGGTCGGCGACGGGATCAACGATGCGCCGGCACTGGCGGAGGCGGACATCGGCATCGCCATGGGCAGCGGCACGGACATTGCCAAGCTCAGTGCCGACGTCATCCTCATGCGGCCGGAAATCGAACTGGTGGTGGACGCTTTCGAGGTGATGCGCCGTACGCGGCGCAAGATTCGGGAGAACCTGTTCTGGGCTTTCATCTACAACGTCGTCGCCATTCCGTTTGCCGCGTTGGGCTACCTGACGCCCGCGGTGGCCGGCGCGGCCATGGCGATGAGTTCGGTCAGTGTCGTAAGCAACTCGCTGTTGTTGCGTCGCTGGCGGCGCCGGGAGGCGTGAGCGATGACCTCCCGTCACTACAACATCGGCGAGGCCGCGGCGGCATCCGGCTTGCCCGTGAAGACGGTTCGGTACTACGACGAGGCCGACTTGATCAAGGCACGGCGCGGCGCCAACGGTTACCGGCTCTACGGGGAAACCGAGGTCCGACTGCTTATGTTCGTCCAGCGGGCGCGGCACCTCGGATTCTCGCTCGACGAGTGTCGCGACTTGCTGGCGCTGTACCGGGACCATCATCGGGCCAGCGCGGACGTGAAGCGGCTGGCGAGGCAGCGCGTCGAAGAGATCGATCGACGAATACGGGAGCTGCAGTCGCTCAAGGCGGTGCTCGACGAATTGATCGAGAAGTGTTCGGGTGACGAACGTCCCGATTGTCCGATCCTGGACGAACTCGGCGGCGATCATGTCGAAGGAGATTCCCTACCGTAGACCGGACCCGACCGACCGGCCACCGGCCGCTGCGTCCGGATCCAACCGGCATTACAATATCCGTCGTATATGACCAGAAAGACGGGCGTTTCGATGACCGATCACTCCCTGTACGACGTCGACGGCTGGACGGTTGACCGTGTACTGGAAAGGCACGCGGCGACATCGCCGGATCGCGTGTTCGTTCGCGCCTCCGGCGAGGACCTGACCTACGGCGATGCCTGGACCCGCAGCGGGCAGGTGGCCAACCATTTCCTGTCGATGGATGTCGCCTTTGGCGACCCGGTGGCCGTCATGCTGCCCAACTCGATGGCGTTTTGCGAGGCGTGGCTCGGACTGGCGCGGATCGGTGCCGTCATGGTCGCGGTGAATGTCGATTACGTCGGGCGGTTCCTGGTCCACGTACTCAACAACAGCCGCGCGCGGGTACTCGTCATCGATGCCGCCTGGGTGGATCGCGTGGCTGCCGTCGAATCCGAACTGCATTATCTGCAGACCCTGTGCGTGGTCGGCGAAGCGCCGCGGGAATCGTCTTACCGCCTGTCGGACTTTGCCGACTGGCGGCAACACGAACCGGCGTGTGACGCGCCGGGCCCAACCTACCGCGACAGCGGCTGCGTCATGTACACATCGGGCACCACCGGTCCGTCGAAGGGCGTGGTCATGCCCCATGCCCACTTGTACCTGTTCGGGCTCGGCACCATCGAGCACATGAAACTCACCGCCGACGATGTCTACTACATCGTGCTGCCGCTGTTTCACGCCAACGGCCTGTTCATGCAGCTCTACGCCACCATGATCGCCGGCGCGCGAGCCGTGGTACGCGAACGTTTCAGCGCCAGTCGATGGGTCACCGATATCGTCGAGCACGGCGCCACGATCACCAACTCGCTGGGCGTGGTCGCGGCGTTCGTGCTGGCCCAACCGCCGTCACCCGGCGACCGGGCGCATCGGCTGCGTGCCATCAGCCTGGCGCCGAGCAGCGAGGACCTGACGAACCGGCTGAAGGCGCGTTTCGGTATCGACGACGTATTCGGTCTCTACGGCATGACCGAGGTCAACATCCCCCTGTATACACCACCCGGGGCGCCGAAGGGCGCAAGTTGCGGGCGTGTTTGGAATCGCTACTACGAACTGCGCATCAACGATCCCGAAAGCGACGAGGAATTGCCCCGTGGCGAGGTCGGCGAGATCGTGGTGCGTCCGCGTCAGCCCTACGGGTTCATGTCCGGTTACCTGGACATGCCGGACAAGACGATAGAGGCCTGGCGCAACTTCTGGTTTCATACCGGAGACGCGGCGTGGATGGACGAGGAAGGCGACGTGTTCTTCGTCGACCGGATGAAGGACTGCATTCGTCGACGTGGAGAGAATATTTCCAGTTTCGAGGTGGAAAACGCGCTCGCCTCGCATCCGGGCGTCAGCGAACTGGCCGTGTACGCCGTGCGCTCACAGATCGAAGGAGCGGAGGAGGAGGTGATGGCGGCGCTGGTGATGGAGGAGGGCGAGGCGCACGATCTTGACGCCGTACGCGCAACGGCGCGGGAGAACCTGCCCCCGTTCGCGGTGCCGCGCTACTACCGATTCGTCGATGAACTGCCGAAAACCCCCACCGGCAAGATACAAAAGCACCTGCTGCGAAAGGAAGGTGTCACCCCCGATACGATCGACACCGCGTGAATCCACCGTTGCTCGTCGCCTCCGGCCGGACCGGAGGCGGACCGTCGTGATTGGCCCGAAGGCGCGGAAACACGACGCGTCGATTGCGCTGAGATTCCTCTCCTACTTCTTGTCCTTTCCGGGCTTTTCGCTGCCGGGGTGATTGCCCAAGGCGTTCCAGAACAGGTTCTGCATCGTCTCGAAGGACTTGAGATTGCCGGTCAGGAACGGTTCCATGAGCTTGACGGGGTCGTAGTCCGTCATACCGGCCTCTATCCGCTCGCGTAGCTTGTCCATCAACTCGGCCTGCAGCGGCGCGACGTCGGGCAGTCCCAGGAACCGCCGCAACTCATCCGGCGTGACGTCGACTTCGATGTTGAACTTCATGACGGTTCCCCCGTGTTGCCCGCTGCACTTTTCAGAAGTACAGCGAGATGTCCTGGTGATGCGAACGGCATGAAGCCACCTCTTCGGCTTGCGCGGTGGTCAGGCGAGGTTGCTGGCGAACGCCGATGGATTCGCGAAGCAGGGCCTCGTAGCCGGCCAGTGCTTCGCCCACCGACTGCGCGCCCTGCCGGCGCCAGGCGACTTCTTCCCGGTACTTGCCCATGGCTTCGGCAAGTAGCGATGCGGCGGCGGCGCGGTCGGGATCGTCCTTCCTGAACAACTTGCGCACGTCGGAGAATGCGCCGCGCACGTCGCTCACGTCGTCGAATGCCGAGAACAGGCTCTCCCGTTCCCGCAGTGCCGCCGTGGCTTCCTCGGAAGA
>JAUIEZ010000150.1 GCA_030429665.1 Gammaproteobacteria bacterium
ACACGCCCGCGAGGCGGCCGAGGCGGTATTCGCCAAGTACGAACGTCTTGCCGAGCGGCGAAAGAAACCGGCGAGAGTGCTGTCAGGCGGCGAGCGGCGACTGCTCGAGATTTCCCGCGCGCTGGTCATGGACCCCGACGTGCTCCTGGTGGACGAACCATCCATCGGTCTCGAACCGCGCTTCATCGACATGGTGTTCGAGATCCTGGGCGACCTGCAGCACAACGAAGGCAAGACGATCATCATGGTGGAACAAAATGCCAAGAAAGGCCTGGAATTCGCCGACCTCGGTTACGTGCTGGTCTCCGGCCAGACCTCGATTGCCGGCGCCGGTGACGACCTGCTCGCCAATCCGGACGTGGGCCGATTGTTCCTGGGGGGCTGAAAAGCCGTCCTTTTACGCCCCGAGGGCCGTGATTTTTTCGTAGAGCGACCGGGGCAGCATCAGACCGTCGGCCGCAGCGCGCGCGCGCGCGTCCAGCCGCCGGCTACCGGGCAGGCGTACGCCGGGTTGCCCGAGCATCGCGTCGATGAGGGACTCGAGACGATCGGCGAAGGCGCCGCCGGAAAAGACCGCCGGATTGAAAGCGACGAGCAACTGCCCGACGCCCGGCGGCTCGCCCTGCGCATCGAAAAACGAGCTCGCCTCGAATCCGAAATTGGCGCCCGTCAGCGCCGCCGCCAGCACCTCGACCATCAGCACCAGTGCGGCGCCCTTGGCCTCGCCCATCGGCGCCATGGTGCCGGCGAGTGCGCGTTTCGGGTCGGCCGTCGGATTACCGTCGGCGTCAAACGCCCAGTCCTCGGGAATCGCCTCGCCCGACTCCGCGGAGACCAGAATCTTCCCACGCGCCACCTTGCTCAGTGAAAGATCCACGAGCAGCGGCGCATTCCCGTCCCTCGGTGCGGCAAAGGCGATGGGATTGGTGCCGAATATTCCCTGCCGGCCGCCCCACGGCGCGATGGCCTTCGGGCTGTTGGCGAATGCGAGCGCCACCATGCCGCGCAGTGCAAGGCGCTCGACGTGATAGCCGGCCTGGCCGAAGTGGTGAGACCTGAACAGGGCAGCCGCCGCCATGCCCGAGTTCACGCATTTCTGCTCGAGATGCTCGATGGCAAGATCCACGGCAGGAAACGCGAAGCCATTTTTCGCGTCGACGCGAACGGCGGCGGTAGCGTCCGTGACGACCGCCGGTTCCGCAAACCCGTCCACCTTGCCGGAGGCCGACTGGGCCGTATACGACGGCACCCGGGACAGTCCATGGCCTTTCTGGCCGTCGCGCTCGGCCGCGACCAGCGCGTCGGCCACGCAGGCTGCGTTGGCGGCGGACGTGCGATGCCTCTCGAGCGCGGCGGCAACCAACCGCCGTGCCGCTTCCAGGTCCAGCCGAACGGTGTCGTTCATGAACCGGGCGAGCCGAGCACGCGACGTACGTTCGCGGCGGTAACCTGCCCCACCCGTCGATTGGATTCAACGGTGACGCCCGCGATATGCGGGGTCAACAGGAGATTGGGCACATCGGCAAAGCGGGCCGCGCGTTCCGGGGTCAACGGCTCTTCCGCGAACACGTCCATCGCCGCGCCACCAATGGCGCCGCGCTTCAGGCAGTCGACCAGCGCTTCCTCGTCCACGACGTGTCCTCGCGCCGTATTGACCAGCACCGAGGACGAACCCATTCGTCCGAGTGCACGGGCATCCAGCAGGCCGCGCGTGTCGTCCGTCAACGGCACGTGAACGCTGACCACGTCGGACGTCTCCAGGAGCGCTTCGAGCGAATCCACGAGACGCGTATCGCCGACGTCGGCGTCCCCGGGCACGTAGGGATCGAAAGCCTGCACTCGCATACCGAGATCGCGCGCGCGACGAGCGGTTTCCCTCGCGATGGCGCCGTACCCGATCAACCCCATCACCGCACCGGCGATCTCGCCGCCGATGCTCGCCTCGCGCGGCCAGTTTCCTTTCGCAACCAGGTCGCTGCCGAGGAACGCGGGACGGCGCAGCAGCAAGGCGGCCGTGATGACGTACTCCGCCACCGCAGTGTCGTTGGCGCCGGTAGCCGGACACACGACGACGTTACGCCGAGCGCAGGCGTCCAGGTCGATGTTGTCCAGCCCAACGCCGAGTCGGCCAACCACCTCAAGACGCGGCGCCGCGTTCAGCAGCGCCTCGTCCACCCGGGTACGGTTACGCACCACAAGCGCGCGCGCTCTGGACAACAGGGAGACCAGTCGGTCCCCTTGATCCACCAACGAAGGGTCGTAAAGAACCTCGAAATCCATGGCCAGGGATGCCACCGAGTCGTCGTCCATGAACTCGGAAATGACGATGTCGGCCATGGATTCTTCCCTCGACAGTCGTGACTCAGGCGCTCTCGTAGAGCCTGGTAAGCACGAACTCGCGGTGACCCAGCGACTCCGAGGCGGTAAGGCGCCCGTTGGCGGTGCGCAGCATCATCTCGAGCAGCGCGTCGCCCGCCTCGTCCGGCGTCATCTCCTTGCGCAGCAGGCCGGAGACATCCACGTCGACATGCTCGGCCATGGTCCGCACAGTGCGAGGATTGGCGCACAGCTTGATCACCGGCAGGATCGGGTTGCCAATGATGTTGCCCTGGCCGGTGGGGAAGAAATGCACCACGTAGCCGGCGGCCGCGCAAAGCGTGACCATCTCGGCGGCGGCGCTGGACGAGTCCATGAACCAGAGGCCAGGCTTGTCCGGCATCTCGGCCTTGTCGAGAACGCCGTCCACGAGGCATTTCTTGCCGATCTTCTGGATGTTGCCGAGCGCCTTCTCCTCGATGGTGGTCAAGCCGCCGGCGATATTGCCCTTGGTGGGCTGCGACTCGGACAGGTCACTGGTCTTGAAACGGTTGATCATGTCCTGGTAACGGTCGAACATGAACATGAAGCGCTCGCGCACCGCATCGTCCCGGCAGCGCTCGGCAACCAGGTGTTCGCCGCCCGTGATTTCCGAAGTTTCGCCGAAAAGCAGCGTCACGCCCTTGTCGTACATCTTGTCGAAGGCGTTGCCAACCGTGGGATTGGAACCGCAACCCGACGTCGTATCGGATTCACCGCACTTGGTGGAAACCCACAGATCGGACAAAGGCGCCGTCTCGCGCTGCTTCTCCGAAGCCCATTGCACGTACTCCTTTGCCACCTTGGACGCACGCATGATGGTGTCGTGATCTCCGTGAAGCTCGATGCCGAATCCGGTCACCGGCTTGCCGGTGGCGGCGATGCCGTCCACTACCCGCTTGGTCCAACCTTCCTCGATGCCGATCACCACCACAGCGGCGACGTTGGGATTCGCCCCGGTACCGATCAGGGTGCGAAAGTGCAGCTCGAGGTCCTCGCCGAACTGCAGCCTTCCATAGGGATGCGGGATGGCCATGGCGCCCTTGATATTGTTCGCCACCGCCTCGCAAGCGGCATTGGACAGGTCGTCCACGGGCAGGATGATGACATGATTGCGGACGCCGACGCGCCCGTTTTCGCGACGAAAACCGAGGAACGTGGCATTGTTCAGGTCGATAGTCATTTTATGAACTCCAGGTGTACTGTGGCGGCCTACCAGCGCTTGGTCTTGATGTTGTGCACGTGGGCGTGCTCGCCGACGTTGATGTCAGACACCACGCGGCCGATGTCCACGCCGTACTTGATGACCGTGTCGCCTTCCTTGAGCGGCTTGATGGCGAGCTTGTGGCCGATGGGAATGTCGCTGGTCGCCTTGAACTGGATCTCCTTGTCCTGGTCCATGATCCACCCGGTCAGTTCGTCTCCGGCGCTTACACCTTCGACGACGACGACACCTACCGAGTCATTTTCATCGTGAACCACGAATTGAATCATTGCTGGCCTCCTGAATGGCGCGATCGCGCCGTCTTGGACGGAATGTTGAGGGCCCGGACTATAAGGATTCAATGGGCAGTTTGTCAACATACTCAGATAACTCTTATATAAGAGTTATCTGAGTCATGATTTTACATCCCGACTATGCTATGGTCCGGCCCCGGGATTGTTGACCCTTCGAAACACGACAGCCGGCACGCCCGGCAACCCAAATCGGTGGACGCAATGACCATAGCAGGCGGCGGCCCTCTGTATGCGCAGGTACGTGACCTGGTGATCGAGCGAATTCACCGGGGCGAGTGGAAACCCGGCGAGCCGATACCCAGCGAGATCCGCCTGGCGAGGGATCTGTCGGTAAGCCAGGGAACGGTACGCAAGGCGATCGGCGAACTGGTGGCGGACAACGTGCTGGTACGTCGTCAGGGCAAGGGCACCTACGTCGCCAACCACGACAGCTACCGGGCCTTGTTTCACTTTTTCCACGTCGTGGCGGACCGCGGCGAACGGGCACTGCCGGAAAGTCGCGCTCACTCCAAGGGACAGAAACGCGCCACCCGCGAGGAAGCCGCGGCGCTGTCGCTGCAGTCGGGCGAGACGGTCATTCGCGTCGAGCGGGTGCGATCCCTCGGCGGATCCGACATTATCGCGGAAACCATATCGGTCCCCGCGCGCCTGTTTCCCGGGCTTCAGCGTCTGCCGGTCGCCGGTGTTCCGAACACCCTTTACGAGTTGTACGAACGCGAGCACGGCATCACCATTCACCGCGCGGAAGAACGCCTCAAGGCCGTCAGGCCGGGTTCGAGAATCGCTCAACTGCTCGGTGTGGATCGTGATGAACCGTTGCTGCGCATCGAACGGGTGGCGTACACCCTCGACGGAAAACCGGTGGAGTGGCGGGTGAGCTACTGCAATACCGCGCGCCATCACTACGCCAACTCGATTACCTAGAATTCGCCCGGCGATCAAGCTCGCATGGCCGGCGGCCCGCCGGCAGCGCTGCGCGCTTTGTGCAGTGAATTCAGTTTGGCGGCGTCTCGAAACCGCCCCGGCAGCCGGCCAGCTTGTCGAACGCAATCGCAACGCCCTCGCGGACCCGGCCGCGAACGTTCCCCGTCGCTACGATCCCACCTGCATCATGACGACGCCGACAGCGACCATTATGGCGGCCGCGATGCGGACCGCGGTCACCCGCTCGCGCAGAAATACGACCCCGATCAGCGCCGCCATGATCACGCTGGTTTCGCGCAGCGCCGACACCAGGCCCATGGCGCCCAGGCTCATGGCATAGATCACCAGGCCGTAGGCGGTCATCGAACACATGCCGCCCGTCACGCAGAAACGCCAGTGACCGGCAAGGTAGGTGAACACGAGGCCGCGGCGCCTGTACAGCGTGAACAGCGCGATCGGCCATCCGTCGATGAAGGACAACCAGCAGATGTAGCTGAACACGTTTCCCGACGCGCGACCGCCCAGACCGTCGGCGATCGAGTACGAGGCGATCCAGACGCTCGTCGCCAGCGCCGGCAACACGGCGCTTCCGCGTTGGCGCCACGGCGCACCGCGCTCGAACGACAGGCTGATGATACCCACCGACGCGACCAGCACGCCGGCGCCTGCCAGCATCCCCATCATCTCTCCGGCGAACAGCGCGCCGCCGACGCTGATCAAAAGTGGCGCGGTCCCTCGAGCCAGCGGGTAGACCTGGATCAGTTCGCCGCGGTCGTAGGCCTTGAGCAGGTAAAAATAGTAGCCCGTGTGTAGCAGGGCCGAGAGCAGCAGGTAGGGCCACGCGGCCGGCGCCGGGAGCGGCAAAAATCCCACCAGCGCGGCGCCGATGACGACGCCGGTGAAATTCACGCAGCAAAGAACGATCAGCCGGTCGCCGCTCGCGCGCACCAGGGCGTTCCAACTCGCATGGAGCAGCGCCGCCAGCAGGACCAGCGGAATCAGAACGCCGGGAGAATCCAAATCATCCGCGCCAGGATATCGGGGAAGGCGCCGCCGGCCGTGTCGGCCGACGGCGTAGTGGCCGTATCGCTACTTGACCTCGACCAGCTCGATCTCGAAGATCAGCGTCTCGTTGGGGCCAATCCGGTCTCCCGCACCGCGTGGGCCGTAGGCCAGGTCGGGCGGGATAACGACATTCCATTTGCCGCCCGGCTTCATCAGCTGCAGCGCTTCCTGCCATCCGGGAATAATCCCGCTCAACTGGAACGTGGCCGGCTCGCCGCGGCTGTAGGAACTGTCGAACTCGGTGCCGTCGATCAACGTGCCGCGATAGTGCACGACGACGGTGTCCTCCGCGGTCGGGGAGTCGCCTTCGCCCGCGGTCAAGACTTCGTACTGCAGTCCGCTGTCGGTCGTGGTGACGACATCGCGCGCCCCGTTTTCCTCCAGGTAGGCCTGGCCGGCGGCCATGTTCTCGTCGGACGCCGCCTGCTGCGCCGCCATCTCCTTCTCGCGTCGCGCCATCACCACCGCCTGCATTTCCTCGGGAGATAGCGCCGGCTCCGAGCGGCTGATGGCGTCACGGATCGCGATGGAGAAGGCTTCCGCGTCGATATCCAGGTCCTGTCCGGCGAATTGCTGCAGCACCTGTGCGCCGATGCTGTAGCCCATGGAGTAGCTGAATTTCTGTTCCTCTGTCTCGAGCGCTACGTCCTGCGCCCCGGCGTTCGCGGAGACCAGGACAAACATCAGCAGCCCGGTGCACGCGCTATGAATGGGTTTCATGACGAATTCCATGTTGAAGGTGTATTGATAATGTCCCGCGGGTCGGCCGCCGGCAAGGCGTTTCGTGGCGCGAACGAAGTCCGTTCGAGTCGCGCGTGTCCGCCTGGGCGCCGTGTCCCGAGGGGACAGGCATTCTAGCACCGGGCGCGGCCGGCGACCTCGTTGCCAACCGTTCATGACGACCGCCGTCCGCCGGCGGGGTGCGCGCCGGCGCAGCAGATGTACCGCGCAGGCAAATTCGTTAAACTGTCGGCTTTCCTGGAAGAAAACGGGTAACTCAACCGATGGTTTCTGGAGCGAACCGATTCATTCTTGCCGGCGGCCTCGCCGCGCTCGTCGTCGCCACCCCGTGGAACGTTCCCGCACGCGCCGCCGGCCTGCTGCCCAACGGTGATTTCGAGGCCGGCTCTCTCATCGGCTGGGTCGCGTCGGAGCGTCGCGACGGCGTCGTGGACGTCGTTACCGCCGGCGAGTGTTTCTCGCCCGAAGACACCACGAGGATCACCCTGTTCGGCAACCATGCCGCCGTCCTGCGCTCGGGCGCGAGCGGCCGGCGCAGTTCGGTGGGCATCCTGACCTCGGACCCGTTCGTCGCCGGCGACGGCCTGGTCTTCGCCACGCTGACCGGCACCCGCGACGGTTACCGGGTGGTCAACCCGGTGCAGTTCGAGGCGCGCATCCTCACGGCCGAGGGCGATACCCTCACCACCGAGCAATTCAACACCAGCGTTGTTCGGCTCCGGGAGGGTTGCCCCGGCGAGCCCCGCGACGGTCGTTTTTACGTTCACTATTTCGACACGCGCAAGTTCCTCGGCCAGGAAATACGCATCCAGTTCCGACAGAACACGAATACCGGCGGCATCCAGCCGTTCACGCTCATCGACCAGGTGATTCGGTTCGAGCGCGGCGAGGGCCCGTTGTTCACCAGCAAGCCGGTCGCCAAGGCCGCCCTGTCGGAAACCACCCGAGGCGTGCTCCGACTCGACGGATCGGGCTCATTCGACCCTGACGAAGGACCGCTCGCCCTCACCTATCGCTGGCACATCGACGGCGAAAACCAGGTGCGCTTGGGCGGGTTTCCCTGCATCGACGATCTGCCGGATGGCACCTACGAAGCGACGCTCTTCGTGAACGACGGATTCCACGCCGTTTCCGACAGTCTGCTGTTCGAAGTCACCGGCAGCACCGCCGACGGCGAACTCTCCGGCGATGACGAAAGCGACGAAATCGATGAAGACGGTGATGGCGACGACGACGCGGGCGACGACGCGGGCGACGATCCCGTGCCCACGGTGGAGATCGCCGGGTGCGACGAGGAAGTCATCGACACCGACCACAGCGTCGATTCCGGCGCGCGGGACGACGGCGCCGCGGGAACGGACGATGCAGCGGCCGGCGACGACGCCACGGCAACGGGAGATGAAGGCGATTCGCTCCCGGAAGAACCGGACAGCGAAGACAATACCCCGCCGGTCGTCGACCTCGACGAGGACGACAGCTCGGCGAGCGGCAGCAACTTCGCCGTCGAGGCGGACGAGGGCGACGACGGGGTGCCGCTCGCGGACGCGGACCTTCAAATCCTCGATGCCGATGGAGACAATATCGTCCGGGCGACCGTCATACTCCAGGGGCAGGAACCCGGCGATGCCCTGGTCGTCGACGATGACGCGCTGCCTGCCGGTATCGACGTAAGCGCCGACGATGACTCCGTGAGCCTGTTCGGCATGGCAACGGCAGGAGAATACGAGCTCGCCATCCGCGCGGTGACCCTGGATCTCGCCGCGACCGGGAACGCCACCCGGACCATCAGCGTCAGCGTGGACGATGCCGGCGGGCAGAGCAACCTGGCGTTCACAACGGTTACGGTATCGACACCTTAGTTCAACTCGTAACTAGGAGCCGATCTCGCCGCGGGGCTAGAATGTCCCGATGTCTTTGACCGAAGCCGAAATCCGACTCGCCGCCTTCATCGCCGTGGTGATGGTAATGGCGATGCTGGAGTGGGTGCTCCCGCGGCGGGACGGCATTTCCCGCCGTCGATGGGTGGCCAACATCTCCATGGTGGTTATCGCGACCGTCGTGGTTCGGTTGTTGTTTCCGTTGGGTGCCGTCGGCGCGGCGGTGTGGGCATCCACGAACGGCGCCGGCGTGCTCAACGCGACCGGCCTGGCCCCCCTGCCGGCCGGGGTCGTCGGCTTTCTGCTCCTGGATCTCGCCATCTACTTCCAGCACCGGGTGTTCCACGCGGTGCCCTTCCTTTGGCGACTGCACCGGGTGCATCACAGTGACCTGGAGTTCGACTTCACCACGGCGCTTCGATTCCATCCGCTCGAGATACTCTTGTCGATGCTGATCAAGTTCGTCATCATCGCCGCTCTCGGCGTGCCGGTCGTCGCGGTGATGGTATTCGAGATCGTGCTGAACGCGACAGCCGTGTTCAACCACGCCAACGTGCGGCTGCCGCGAGCGCTAGACCGGATATTGCGCTGGGTCGTCGTGACCCCCGACATGCATCGCGTCCACCATAGCTGGTACCGCGAGGAAACCGACAGCAATTTCGGATTCAACCTTCCCTGGTGGGACCGGCTGTTCGCCACCTACCGGGCGCAACCGCGCGACGGTCACCGGAACATGACCATCGGCCTGGAAGCGTTTCGACAGCCGCGCGACCAGCGACTGCTCGCCCTGCTGCTGCAGCCCGGTGCCGGAACCTCCCCGCGTAGTGTGCGATAATCACCGCACTTCAAGAGTTTACGCATTCGGAGACTTTCACCATGGCCGTCGACGCCAAGCTGCTGGAAATTTTGCGCTGCCCGGTCACCAAGCAACAACTGTCCCTGCTTTCGCCGGATCGACTCGCTGCCCTCAACGCACGGATCGAGAAGGGCGAGGTCACCCACCTGGACGGCACACCGGTGACCCGATCCCTCGATGCGGCGCTGATCACCGAGAATGGCAATACCATCTACAAGATCGAGGATGATATTCCGATCATGCTCGAGGATTTGAGCATCGCCGCCAACCTGGGATCCTCGATCTGACCCCTCGGGGGCGGCTAGGCCAATAGCTCGACGTCCACCACCACCGGCAAGTGGTCTGACGCCTGGTGCGCCAGCGCCAGGCGTCCGCGGTGGTGGTGCTCGCATGAAATCTCGCCGCACGCGAACACCCGATCCAGCGCGCCAACGGGCTGCCACGAGGGGAACGTCAGCGACGCCCGCCGCCCAACGCCGGTGACGCATCTAAAACCGACGTCCCGCAGCCTGCCGCGCGCCAGGGCACCGCTCCAGTCATTGGTATCGCCGGCGACGATTACACGCCCGAGCCGTCCCAGGTTCGACAGTTCCTCGCTGTCGAGCAGGTTTCGAACCTGCCAACGGCGCTCCATGCCGGATAACCCGAGATGGACATTGACCAGGTGCAAGGTCAGGCGATGTTCGCCGGCCGGGGCACGAATCTCGGCGTAGAGCGCGCCGCGCGCCTTCTTCCCGGAAATCGTCAGATCGATGTTTCGCCAGCGTGCGATAGGGTGACGGGATAGAATGGCATTACCGTAGCAACCCTGCTTGAGGAAAACGTTGGGTCCGAACGCCGCATGGGCGTACCCCAGCGCACCGGCGATGACCTCCGTCTGACAATCCGTTCCCGAACGCGGCACGCCATCGTCCACTTCCTGCAGAACGGCAATATCGGGTGAGTAGTGCTTGATGACGGAAACGATACGACCAAGGTCGTACCGGCGATCGAGGCTGCCGATTCCCTTGTGAATATTCCAGGTCAACAGTCGTAGCATGCGCAAGCGGGCCCCGGCCTTTCGATAGAAAAGAAATTCCCGCGGAATCCGACGGACCGACAGGGGAACGCACGGTCTTTCCTGACCGCAGGATGGGCGCTCATTGGCATTGCTTCCGCTTTGATGATAACTTAGTGTCGCCGTGGGGATTGTATAACGGGCAGCGTACTAGACTCCTCGGGTCGGTTCGGGCCCAACGATGTCGAGTGGTGTGTCATCGTGAGACACCTTAAAAGAACCAAGGTCGCCGTTGCCGATTTAAAAGTCGGCATGTTCGTATGCGAACTAGACCGCCCCTGGCTCGAACTCCCCTTCGAGCCGCCGTTCCAGATTCAAGGATTCCGAATCGCCTCGCTGGACGATATCGACAAGATCGGTCGGTATTGCAGTCACGTTTACGTCGAGTTGGATCACGCCTACTTCGACACCGAAACCGAAGAGAAACCGGATTCGCGAACGCCCACGTGGCTGTCGAAGCTCGGTGAAACATTCCGGTCACGGCCAAAAAAAGAAAATGGCGGTGCAAATGACGAGCCAGAACGCGTCGCGGATTCCGGGAAATCGCAACAACCGCCGGTCGCAACGTCCGCGGATAGCACCTCGCTGGATCGAACGAGCGTGTCGCAGTTCGACGATATTTTCACAGAAACCGAGCGCGTCGTTTCGCAACGGT
>JAUIEZ010000151.1 GCA_030429665.1 Gammaproteobacteria bacterium
CCGGGTCGCGAGATCGACCCTGAGATCGGCGCAGGCCAGCACCGTCTCGTCGCGGGTCTCGGCCGGGCGGCGCAGCAGCGCCTCGGCGCGGGCCGCGAGCTCGGCGAAGGAGAACGGCTTGGTAAGGTAGTCGTCACCGCCGGCGCGCAGGCCCTTGACCCGGTCGTCGACGTCGCCAAGCGCGCTGAGGATCAGCACCGGCGTGATGTTCTCGGCCTCGCGCAGGCGCTTGATGATTTCCAGGCCCTCCATGCCCGGCAGCATGCGATCCACGATGATGACGTTGAAGTTGCCGTCCAGCGCCATCTGCAGGCCGTCGGGGCCGTTGTCGGCGCATTCGGCGGTGTAGCCGCACTCTTCCAGGCCGCGCTTGACGTGATCTGCCGTTTCTCGATCGTCCTCGACTATTAGAATTCGCATCGATCTGTCCCGCGATATAGCAAAACGCTCTGTCCACGATGGTGCGGCCTCGCCGTTGTCGCGTCGCGTGGTTGCCGCCCCGCCGGGGGGTTTCGGATGCCCCGAACCGTCGGCGGTACGAGGCGTGGTGCTTAAATATACGGTCATGTTTGCCAGAAAAAAACCGGCCGGGCGCTATGACGCGATACGACCTCGTTGAACTGGTCGGGGCCGCTTCGTGCGTCCCCGTTCGGGTTGGGGCCCTATCCGTGGCCTTCGACGCCGTAAGCTAGCACCGCTATCCTTACCGCGAGGTGGACGCGCGCTTAATTCGGATTAATGTGTGCGCCGGCGCGGCGTCGTTTCCGGCAGCGGCAACTCGAGGATGCGGTACACGCCGGCGAGCGCGTCCGTGGCCGCCCGCGCGAGGTCCGGGTCGGCGAGGTCGGCAGGGTCGATGTACTCCGGGTACCGGGCCTCGACGAAGGCCTGCAGTTCGTCGAGCAGCGACGTGTCCGCGATCACGCGGCCACGGACCTTCGACAGCGCTTCGCGGGACGCGGCAACCCGCAGTCGAAGACACGCCGGTCCGCCGCCGTTTTTCATGCTCTGGCGAACGTCCAGGTAGTGCACCGCCGTCAACGTACCGGCGGCGAGCAGTGCTTCAAGGTAGTCGTGCACTGCCGGGTCCTCGCGGCATTCCGCCGGGGCGATCAGCACCTGGCTGTCGGCGTCGTTCCCCGGCGAGACGAGTTGGGCGTTGAACAGGTAAGTGGACACGGCGCGCTCGAGGGGGATGCGCTGCGCGGGAACCTCGACGATCTTCAAGGCGCCCTGCATGGCCGCATCGAGCCTCGCCAGAACACCTTGCTGTTCCTCGAATGCCTGTTCGTGGACCAGCAGCAAGTCCCGGTTTCCGACGCAGATTACGTCGTTGTGGAAGACGCCCGCATCCACGGCCGCCGGCAGTTGACGCGCGAACACCGTCCGTTTCGGGTCGAGACCATGGCACCGCGCCACCGCTTCCGCCGCCTCGCGTACCTGGCGCGCCGGCAGAGCCGGCTGGACGGATTCGGGACGAAACAACCGCCGCCCGTAAACGAAAAACTCCACGCCAGGCGCTGCGTAATCGACCGCCAGCCGCGTGTGGTTGGCGGCGCCTTCGTCGGCGAAAATGCCGGGCAGCGCGGCATGGCGGGCGAATGCGCCGTCGTCGCCGAAAATGTCGGCAATCATGCGCGTCGTGTGGTCCGCTTCCAGGCACCTGTGGAGCTGGCTGGACAGGTTGGCGGTGGTGAAATGCACGCGTCCGTCTGCGGTGTCCGGCGCCGGCGACACCGTGGCCGCGTTGGCCACCCACATCGCTGAGGAAGAGTAAACGGCCGCGAGAAGTTCCGGCGCCGTTGCCGCGAGCGACGGCAGAATGGTCGGTGTGGTAGTGTCGAATCCGATTCGTTCCAAAAAGCCCATGGCCGGCCTGGGGTGGGGCGGTAGGATGCCCTGGACGAGCCCCAGGCCGAGCATGAAACGCATCTTGTCCAGGCTTTGCAGGGCGGCCTGGCGCGGCCACGAGCGCGTGCCGGCCGAACGTGCCGATGCAAGGTTGCCCGCTGCCAATCCGGCGAAATTGTGCGTGGGCCCGGGCAGGCCGTCGAAGTTGGCCTCGACGAACGCTGCGCGCGTCACAGGATGATGCCCGGGGGCAGGGAGGGGGGTGTATGCACCCTGTCCCGGGTCATCGAGGCGACCGGCCAGGCGCAGTAATCGGCGGCATAGAAGGCACTGGGCCGGGCATTGCCGCTGTCTCCGGCGCCGCCGAAGGGCATGGCGCTGCTGGCGCCGGTCAACGGCAGGTTGCGATTGACCACGCCGGCCCGGGATTCGACCAGGAATCGTTGCCATTGGTCGACGTCGGTACAGAGAATGCCGGCCGACAGGCCGAAGCGGGTGCGATTGGCGCTGCGGATCGCCGCGTCGAGGTCCGCTACCCAGGTCAACTGCAACAGGGGTCCGAATGCCTCTTCGTCCGGCGGGGCGTCGAGGGCGGTTACGTCCACCAGCCCCGGTGCCAAGTACGGTCGCGCGGCGTCGATTCGGCGGCAAGGCCGAATGGCGGTCGCGCCCGCGTCGAGCAGGCGCTGCTGGAAGGCAAGGACGCCGTCGGCGGCAACATTGGAGATGAGCGAGCCGGTGAACGGCTGGGGCTCGCCGAGGGGGTCGCCCACCACGACCCCGTCGACAATCTCGACAAGGCGATCGACTAGCGCGCGATTCGGTGGCGTGTCAATGACGATCAGTCGCCGCGCGCAGGTGCAACGCTGTCCCGCCGTGACGTAGGCGGACTGTACGATCACGACCGCCGCGGCGTCGGGATCCTCGGCGCCGGCGACGACAAGGGGGTTGTTTCCGCCCAGTTCGAGGGCGAGGATGCGGCGCGTGTCGCCGCCGAACCGACGATGAATGGCGCGGCCGGTGGCGGCGCTGCCGGTGAACAGCACGCCGTCGAGTTCATCGTTGTCCAGCAGTGCCTCGCCGGTTTTGCGCGCGCCGTTGATGAGGTTGATCACGCCTCCGGGCGCACCCGCCTCGCGCCAGCATTCGGCGTAGAGCGCGGCGCAGGCCGGCGTCATCTCGGAAGGCTTGAACACGACCGTGTTGCCGGCGAGAAGGGCCGGGACGATATGTCCGTTCGGCAGGTGGACCGGAAAGTTGAACGGCCCGAATACGGCGACCACGCCGTGGGGCTTGTGACGAAGTTCGCGGGTGCCGCCGTCGTCTTCCACGAGTTCGGTGCCTGTGCGTTGGTGCCATGCGCGCACCGAGATGTCGACCTTGTTGATCGCCGCGCCAAGCTCGGCGCGACAGTCCCACAGCGCCTTGCCGCTTTCCGCGGCCATGAGGCGGGCCAACGCGTCACGCCGCGCATCGAGGCGTTCGGCGAATCGGCGCACGACCCGCTCGCGCTCGGCGAATCCAGCCCGGTACCAGGCGCCGAACGCTCTGCGGGCCGCGTTGCAGGCGGCCGTCGTGTCGTCGCGGTCTGCCGAGCGGCCGCGCCAGAGTACCTCGTCTCGCACGGGGTCGCGGGACTCGAATTCCTGGCCGTGGGCGTTCGTCCATTCTCCGTCGATCAGTGCTTCCTGTGCCTTCGTCATGTTCATGCTCCGAGAATCGAGATTTGCGCGCCGCGTTGGCGGCGCAACGCGGCAACGGCGTCGCGTCCGATCACGACGTCGTCGCCCTGCAGAACGAGCGGCTGTCGAACGATGCGGTATTCATCGATCGCGTCGTTGCCGATGATGAATGACGCTTCGCCGACGAGTTGTCGGTCATCGACGATGTCCGTGATCGTGGCACGCCGCACCGATCGAACCGAGACGATATCGTCCGTCCGGCACTGGACGGTGGGTCCGCCGTCGAATATGTCGACGTAGTCCGCGCAGTAGAATCCTTCCCGGCGCAGCAGGGACAGGGCGCGCGCCGAATCCTCGTGCGGCCGGCCGATGACGTCTCGCGCGCTCTCCGGGAGCAGGTCCACGTAGATCGGGTATCGCGGCATGAGGTCGGAAATGAACTGTGTGCCATTGACCGCGTTCAGGTAGTCGGCATTTTCAAAGCCGATCCCGAAAAACTTTTTGCCCAGGTGTTCCCAGAACGGCGAGTTGCCGTCGCCATCCTGCCAGCCGCGCATCTCGGCGATCACCACGTCGGCGAAGCGTTCGCGCAGTCCCGCCAGAAGCAGGTAGCGCCCGCGCGAGATAAAGGCGCCGTTACCGTCACGACGGTAGTCCGGATCGAGATACAAGGACCCGATCTCCGTTACCCCGGTATAGTCGTTGACCAGGTGAAGTACGCGATGCGTTTGGGTGCGGTCCAGGTGCGACGAATAGTTGACCAGCGTCGACAGCTTGTAAGAGTAGAATGGTCGTTTTCGGCCGATGCCGGTGTAAATGGCGGTGCTGCCCACGACGGCACCGGTCGAACTGTCCTCGAGCACCATGAAATAGGTGCCTGACACGTCGTCGAAACCGGGCGAGAACGCGGCCTCGCTATGGGCCAGGCGCCGATGCCACATTTCCCGGTCGGCGGGCATGGAAGTCATTCCCGGGCCGGTGGCGAGAGAAATGTTCAGCAGTGTATCCAGGTCGGCCTTCACGGCCGGGCGTATGACGAGCATGACGATGTGCCGGGGGCGGTGGTAAAGGTACGCGGCGAGAATATCCGCGCCGCGTCGAATCCGCCTCGACGCGGCCGGCCCGCGGGACGAATTTTTCGTTGCCCGAAAGCTTGCCGGCCGAATAATATGCGGCGAGATTTCCTTGGGCGTCAATGAACGTGATTCGGCTCGACGAGCGTGATCTAAAAATACTGACCATTCTCCAGGCGGAGGGGCGCATCAGCAATCGCGACCTCGCGTTGCGCGTCGGCCTTTCGCCGAGTTCCTGCCTGGCTCGCGTCAGGCGGCTGGAGAAGTCCAGGGTAATCCGCGCCTACCACGCGCGCGTGGATCTGGCGCGCATTGCCCGTTCCATTCAGTGCATTGCCATGATCAAGCTTGCCCACCACGGCAGCGGCGCGTTTCAGTCCTTTGCCGCGGCCGTGCGGCGCCTGCCCGAGGTGGTGGAATGCCTGATGTTGAGCGGACAGTACGATTTCATGCTGAAGGTCTTCTGCAGCGACATCGCCCGCTACAACGAAATCAACGACCGGTTGCTCGGACTGGGCGTGGGCGTCGACAGCATCAGCAGCTACGTGGTGATGGAGGAGTCGAAGAATTTCAACGGGGTCGAACTGGAAACGCTGGTCGGCGAGGCGCAGGAGAAGGATTGATCCGTCAGGCGAGTATTCGTTCGAGTATACGTTCGTAGATGCGAGACAGCGTGACCAGGTCCTCGAGACTGACGTGCTCGTCCACGCGATGTATGGTCTCGTTCAAGGGTCCCAACTCCACCACCTGCGCGCCGGTGGGCGCGATGAAGCGTCCGTCAGACGTGCCGCCGGTGGTTGAACGCTCGGTATCGATGCCCGTCACGTCGCGAATGGCGCCCGCCACTGCCTCGACCAGCGTACCGACCGGCGTCTGGAAGGGCAGTCCGAACAGCGTCCACTCGATATGGTAGTCGAGTGCAAGGTCCCTGCAGCATGCTTCCACTCTCGCCTTGAGCGACTCGGGCGTCGATTCCGGCGAGAAACGGAAGTTGCACAGAATGTCGACGTGTCCGGGAATCACGTTGCCCGCCCCGGTGCCGGCGTGAACGTTCGATACCTGGAAGCTGGTGGGCGGAAAATCCGCGTTGCCCTCGTCCCAGGTGATGACATCGAGCGCGTCGATCAATCGCGCGGCGCCGGGCACCGGATTGTCGGCGAGCTGCGGATAGGCGACATGACCCTGCCGGCCCTCGATGCGTATGGCGGCGGTCAGCGAGCCGCGCCGCCCTACCTTGATCGTGTCGCCCGCGCGCCGCGCGCTCGTCGGTTCGCCGACGACGCAGTAGTCGATGCACGTGTCCTGCTCGACGAGGTGGCGGATGACGCGCGCGGTGCCGTTGACCGCCGGCCCTTCCTCGTCGCTGGTCAGCAAGAAGGCGATGGACCCACGATGCGTCGCGTGGTGGGCAAGAAAGGATTCGACCGCCGCGATCATCGCTGCCAGCGAACCCTTCATGTCCGCCGCGCCGCGTCCGTGCACGGTGCCGTCGATGACGGCGCCGTCGAACGGCGGCACCGCCCAACGCGATTCCGTACCGGCCGGCACGACGTCGGTGTGGCCGGCGAACGCGAACAGCGGTGGTTCGGTCCCCCGGCGTGCCCACAGGTTGGTGACTTCGTCAAAGGGTAGCGTTTGCGGCTCGAATCCCTGGCGGGCGAGAAGGTTGGCGATCATCGACTGGCAGCCGTCATCCGCCGGGGTGACGGACCGGCGTCGAATCAACTCGACGGTCAGTTCGGCAACGCGGTCGCGGCGGGCATCTGTTTGGTCGTTCTTCTTCACGGTTCGTGGTGAATTCCGGCAGGTTTCGGCTGGCGCGATTATAGCCTCTGGCGTCGGCGTCTCGACGTTACCGCCCGTGGTGTCTCGAATTCTCTACACGTCAGGACGAGGTGCAAATACATTGATTTTTCTTTTGAAGTTCGCGCGGAAGAAATTCTGGAAGCTGTCCCCCGTAAGCTTGGAATCGTGAAACGATTGCTTTAGACTGTCCGACAACGAGAACGCCGTGTCGTTTTTCCTAGCCTCGAGGATGGCGTTATAACGACTCTATAAACCAAGTGATTTTCAAGGGGGATCTGGACATCCATGTCTGAACCCGATGCATCGTTCGTCCGTTTTTCTGAAGTCCAGAAAAGCTATGACGGCGAAACTCTCGTCGTAAAAAACCTGAACCTCGACATCGCCCGCGGAGAATTCGTGACCATGCTCGGTCCCTCCGGTTCGGGCAAAACCACCTGCCTCATGATGCTGGCCGGCTTCGAAACGGCAACCCACGGCGAGATCTATCTCGACGGGCAGGGCATCAATAATGTTGCGCCGCACAAGCGAAATATCGGCATGGTTTTCCAGAACTATGCGCTGTTCCCCCACATGACGGTGGCGGAAAATCTCGCCTTTCCGCTGGAAGTACGCAAGCAGCCCAAGTCGGAAATCGACGAGCGCGTTTCCAAGGCGCTGGACATGGTGCGATTGACGGGCTTCGGCAATCGACGTCCGGCGCAACTGTCCGGCGGACAACAGCAGCGCGTCGCCCTGGCGCGCGCCCTCGTCTTCGAGCCCAAACTGGTGTTGCTCGACGAACCGCTTGGCGCGCTGGACAAGAACCTGCGCGAAGAAATGCAATACGAGCTCAAGCACATACACGAAGAGCTCGGGTTGACGATGGTGTTCGTCACGCACGACCAGTCCGAGGCGCTCACCATGTCCGATCGAATCGCGGTTTTCGACGACGGCGTCATCCAACAAATCGATTCGCCGGACGTTCTCTACGAGGAGCCGAAGAATGCCTTCGTCGCGTACTTCATCGGTGAGAACAACCGGTTCACGGGTGTCGTCAAGGAATTGTCGGACACGGAATGCTCGATCGAGATCGACGGAACAGATGGTACCGTGGTCAAGGGTATTCCCATCAATGTCAACGGCGTCGGCAGCAAGACGACGCTGTCGTTGCGCCCTGAACGCGTATATATCAATCCCCGCGAAGGCGTGACTCCCAATGTGCTCGATGCCAAGGTGCTCGAGCTGATCTATCTTGGCGATCACATCCGGACCCGGGTGTCGGTTGCCGGGAATGACGAATTCATCGTCAAAATCCCCAACTCCCACGAGCATTCACGACTGGCCAGGGGCGATACCGTCAAGGTGGGCTGGGCCAGCGAAGACTGCCGTGCACTTGATGCGTAGCATTGATCGCCAAAAGGCACGTCGTGGCCTTTATTTCCCCAATCGTTCAAACGTCTTCCAGTCGTCGAAACGGATTCGGCGTCCCGCCGCGCGTACGCAACGAACGCCCGGTAGTCGATGTAATGGAGTTGGATGTTGTTCAACACAAAATGTCTTGAGGAGCTTGTACCTATGAAAGTTTCAATGAAGCAGTCAACCCTGGCCATCGCGGCGGCTGCTGCCATCGGATTCGGTGGCATCGGTACGGCGAGCGCCGCGACCGAGCTGGTCATCGTGTCCTGGGGCGGGGCTTATACCGCCAGCCAGCAAAAGGCGTATCACGAGCCTTATATGGAAGCGAATCCCGACGTGACGATCATCAACGATGATTCCGCTGCCGAGGGCGTGGCGAAGATTCGCGCCATGTCCGAAGCCGGAAACGTGACCTGGGCCCTGGTCGATGCGGTTGCCTCCAGCGCGATCACCCTGTGCGATGAAGGTCTTATCGAGGAAATCGACCACGACGCGGTGCTGGAACCGGCGCCGGACGGTACGCCGGCCTCGGAGGATTTCGGCGATTTGATCGTGTCTCCGTGTTTTATTCCGCAGATCGTGTATTCGACGACCTTCGGTTACCGGGAGGATCTTCTGAGCGAAGCACCGACCAGCATCAGCGACGTGTTCGACATGGAGAAATTTCCCGGGAAGCGCTCGCTGGAACGCAAGCCGATCAACAACCTGGAATGGGCATTGATTGCCGACGGCGTCGATCCGGACAACGTCTACGACGTTCTGGACACCGATGAAGGTATCGACCGCGCGTTCGCCAAGCTCGATGCAATCAAGGACCAGGTGGTCTGGTGGGACAAGGGCGCACAGCCGACCCAGCTCCTGGCCGATGGCGAAGTCGTCATGGCGTCTGCGTACAACGGTCGTTTGTTCGCTGCAATCGAGGAAGAGGATCAGCCGATTGCCATGATGTGGGATTGGCAGGTGTTCGACCTCGACGGTTGGGTCATTCCGGTGGGTGGTCCGCATCGCGAGGAAGTCATGAAGTACCTGCGTTTTGCTACCGATACGCAGCGATTGGCGGATCAGGCCAAGTTCATTTCCTACGGGCCCGCGCGTGAATCTTCTGCGCCGTTGGTCGGCAAGCATGCCGAACTCGGAATTGAAATGGCTCCGCATATGCCGACAAACCCGGAAAATGCGAAAAACACGCTGTTGTTCAACTACGAGTGGTGGGCCGACCGTCAGGACGACCTGACCGAGCGTTTCAACGCCTGGCTGGCGCAGTAAGGCGACAAGAGGAGTGCGGAGCGGTTTTCGAACCGCTCCGCGTTCCGACTGCCACGAACCCAACCAGATTGAATGCGAATGAATACTGAAGCCGCACAGACTGGAAACGTCATGACCACAGCGGATGGTACTCCGCTCAAGGTCAGCCTGGCCCGGGCCCAGCGTCGACTCAAGTTCCGGGCCTTCTACCTTGTTCTGCCTTTATTCGCATTCATCCTGATTACGTTTTTCGTCCCGGTATTCGACATGCTGTTTCGCAGCGTCGAAAACCAGATCGTGCCGCAAATACTCGAAAAGACGGCGCCTTTGCTGCTCGAATGGGATGATCGCGACGGAGAGTTGCCACCGGAAGAGGTTTTTGCCGCGGCAAAGGCCGACTTCGAGAAAGGGTATGCGGAGAAGACCATACTCAAGGTGGGTCGGCGCATGAATTACGAGGAGCCGGGTTTCTCCAGCCTGTTTCGAAAAACCGCGCGACGCGCAAAGAACTTCGAGCCGCCTTACAAGGAGGCGTTTATCGAAAGGGATGACGAATGGGGCGAGGTGGATACCTGGCGATATCTGAAGCGAGAGTCCGGCGCCTTTACCATTTCCTACTACCTGGCGGCGCTGGACATGAGTTACGGGCCATCGGGGGAGATCGGCGTAAAGTCGGACAAGCGCGCGATTTACATCAACTTGTTTCAGCGTACATTGATGCTGAGCTTGTTGATCACCGTGCTTTGCTTTCTGCTGGCGTATCCGATTTCCTACCTTCTGGCGACGGTATCGACAAAGACCAGTAATCTCCTGCTCATCCTGGTGCTGCTGCCTTTCTGGACCTCGTTGCTGGTACGCACCAGTGCGTGGATTGCGTTACTCCAACAGGAAGGTGTGATCAACGACCTGCTGGTTGGTATCGGCTTGATCTCGGATGATGGAAGATTGGCGATGATTCACAATGCCACCGGCACCGTGATCGCCATGACACATATCCTGTTGCCTTTCATGGTGCTGCCGTTGTATTCGGTCATGAAAACCATTCCTCCGACCTACATGCGGGCCGCCAAGAACCTCGGGGCAACGCCGACAAAGGCATTCATACGCGTCTATTTCCCGAATACCATTTCCGGTATCGGCGCCGGTGGCATTCTCGTTTTCATCATCTCTATCGGCTATTACATCACACCGGCGTTGGTCGGTGGCGTCGATGGCACCTTGATTAGCAACTTCATCGCGTATCACATATCGCAATCCCTGAACTGGGGGTTGGCGGCGGCGCTCGGCGTGATTTTATTGGGCCTGGTTCTGGTGCTCTACTATTTCTATGACAAGGTTGTCGGCATCGACAACATGAAGCTGGGATAGGTTTATGGCGCTTCCTGCGTACACATCGACGGGTGAACGGATCTGGTTCTACACGTACCGGACGATTTGCGGGCTGGTTTTCTTTTTCCTGATCGCGCCAATCATCGTGATCTTCCCGCTGTCATTCAATGCCGAACCATTCTTCACCTTTACCAAGGAGATGCTGGCCTTCGATCCGGACGGCTATTCGCTAAGGTGGTACAGGGATTTCTTTACCGACCTCAATTGGCAGGGGGCGGTTTACAACAGTGCCATCATCGCTTTTTTCTCAACGATTCTGGCGACCTTTCTCGGGACGGTCGCGGCCCTCGGGCTGAGTCGATCGGAAATGCCGTACAAGTCGGCGTTCATGGGCCTGTTGATTTCACCCATGATCGTCCCGTTGATTATTTCGGCAGCCGGGATGTATTTCTTCTACTCTCGAATCGGACTTCAGGGTACGTTTCCCGGTGTCATCCTTGCACACGCCGCGCT
>JAUIEZ010000152.1 GCA_030429665.1 Gammaproteobacteria bacterium
TTGCGGGCGCGTCGGCAGACGGGTTAGCCGGGGCGGGTTCGGCCATGGAGCCGCCCAATAAGGCGTCGAGACCGCGGCCTAAGCCTGTTTTCTTGGTAGCCATGCTGCTCATATTACCTTAAGGCCGCCGCAGCGGCGCGCGCGCAAGCGCTTGAGCTTCATGCGACGTCGGCATTTCCGGCCGGTGCCTCGCTTTTCACAATTTCCCGCGCCAACGCCATGTATGCCTGCGAGCCGGTGGAGCGCTGATCGTGCACCAACGCCGAGACACCAAAACTCGGTGCTTCAGCAAGCCTGACGTTGCGCGGAATCACGGTGGCGTACACCTTGTCGCCAAAATGCTTGAGCAGTTGCGCCGACACTTCGTTGGCCAGCCGGTTGCGTGGATCAAACATGGTGCGCAACAAGCCTTCTATTTCGATACCCGGGTTTACGCTGTTACGAATCTGTCTGACCGTTTCCAGCAACGAAGACAGGCCCTCAAGCGCGTAGTACTCACACTGAATGGGAATCAAAACGCCCTGCGCCGCCGTCAGCGCATTCAGGGTCAGCATGTTGATCGAGGGCGGGCAGTCAATGAGCACGTAGTCGAACATGCCGTCAACGGGCTCGAGCGCCTGTCGCAATTTCAGTTCGCGCCCGATTTCCTGCATTAAACGAACTTCCGCCGCGGTCAGATCCGGATTGGCGGGCATGATAGCGTAACCGCTGCTTTCTACCGGTTGAATGGCGTCCATGGCGCGTGCGTCGCCCAGCAACACTTCACAGGTGGTTCGCTCCAGCGCCGACTTGTCCAGCCCGGAGCCGGTCGTCGCGTTGGCTTGCGGATCCATATCAATGAGCAACACGCGCCGCTCGCAGGCCGCCAGACAAGCCGCCAGATTCACGGCCGTGGTGGTCTTGCCCACGCCGCCCTTCTGGTTGGTTACGGCAATGACGCGGTTCATGAATGCTCAGTCAACAGATTCGATTATCGCCAGGTGACGTGCGGCATCGAGGAACGGCACTTCCAGCCGGGCAACTTCGCAACGCACCCGGGCCGCGTCATTGAGTTCGTCGATTTCACGTTGCGGGTAAGATCCCTTCAGGGCCAGAATCCGGCCGCCAGGGGCGAGCAGATGCCGGCCGCCCTCGTGAAGCGACGCGAGTGACGAGAACGCCCGGGCGAGAAGCGTATCAAATTTGTCTTCCGCGCGGTATCGCTCCACCCGGGCCTGAGCGGTGACGACATTGGAGGCACCGATGGCGCGCACCGCGGTGTCGACGAACCGGATCTTCTTTCCGCGGCTGTCCAGAAGCACGAACTCGATGTCCGGGCGCAACAAGGCCAGTGGCAGGCCGGGGAACCCCGCGCCGGTGCCCACGTCGATGGCGCGCCGGCCGTGCAACCATGGCCATACCGCGAGGCTGTCCAAGAGGTGCACCGCTACCGCGCGCCGCGGATCGTCGACCGCGGTAAGGTTGTAGGCGCGGTTCCATTGCCTGAGCAGGTGAAGGTGCGCCAGCAGCGCGTCGCGAACCGCCGCGTCCGCGTCGATGCCCAGTACCGACAGTCCCTCGTCCAACAACGCGGCTGCCTCGTCCGGCGCGCAGCCGGTAAGACGCGATGAAGCCACGGTATCGTCGGGTGCGGGCCGTCAGGCGGCCAGCATGTGGTGCTTTTTCAGGTGCACGAGCAGCAGCGAGACGGCCGCGGGCGTGACGCCGGAAATACGCCCGGCCTGGCCCAGCGTCGCCGGCCGGGCCTCGGCAAGCTTCTGGCGGACTTCGGCCGACAGACCGCGCACGGCGCCATAGTCGAGGTCCGACGGCAGCGGCGTGGTCTCGTGTCGGCGTTGCCGGGCGATCTCGTCCGCCTGGCGATCCAGGTACCCGCTGTAGCGAGCCTGGATCTCGAGCTGCTCGACGATCGCCTCGTCGCCCGCCTGCGCGCCGAGCGCCGGGTAGTCGGGTACCAGGCGAACCAGCGAGCGGTAGTCGACCTCCGGACGGCGAAGGAGTTCGGCCAGCGAAGCTTCGCGGCGAAGCGGTTGACCCAGTACCGCCGCGACGGCCGCCGGGTCGACGCGCTCCACCTGGAGCCAGGTCGCCGCCAGCCGTTGGTTCTCCATCTCCAGCCGATCACGCTTGGCGCAGAATCGCGACCAGCGATCGTCGTCGACCAGGCCGAGGCCGCGACCGATCTCGGTAAGGCGCAGGTCGGCATTGTCCTCGCGCAGGTTGAGTCGGTACTCGGCCCGCGAGGTGAACATCCGGTACGGTTCGGTGACGCCACGGGTGACCAGGTCGTCGATCATCACGCCGATGTAGGCCTGGTCGCGCCGCGGAAACCATCCTTCGCGGTCGAGCGCCCGGGCCGCGGCATTGAGTCCCGCCACCAGGCCCTGGCCGGCGGCCTCCTCGTAGCCGGTGGTGCCGTTGATCTGTCCGGCGAAGTACAGCCCCTCGACGAAACGTGTTTCGAGCGTGGGGGCAAGATCGCGCGGGTCGAAGAAGTCGTACTCGATGGCGTAGCCGGGGCGCGTGACGTGCGCGTTCTCGAAGCCGGCGATGGAGCGCACGAGTTCTATCTGCACGTCGAACGGCAGGCTGGTGGAGATCCCGTTGGGATAAACCTCCGACGTGTTCAGTCCTTCCGGTTCGATGAACACCTGGTGAGAGGTACGATCGGCGAATCGAACCACCTTGTCCTCGACCGACGGGCAATAACGCGGGCCGACGCCCTCGATGACGCCGCTGTACATGGGAGAGCGGTCGAGTCCGGCGCGGATGATCTCGTGGGTGCGTTCGTTGGTGTGGGTGATGTGGCAATTCACCTGCCGGGGATGCACTTCGCGGTTCTCGACGAAAGAGAAAACCGGTCGCGGATCGTCACCGGGCTGCGCTTCGAGCGTCGCGTAGTCGATCGTGCGGCCATCGATTCGCGGCGGCGTGCCGGTCTTCAATCGGTCCACCCTGAAGGGCATTTCGCGCAGCCGATCCGCCAGGCGCAGTGCCGGTGGGTCCCCGGCGCGTCCGCCCGCCGACGACTCGGTTCCGATATGAATCCGCCCGCCGAGGAACGTGCCCGTGCAAAGCACGACGGCCGGTGCGAAAAATCTCACGTTTCCGGCGGTTACCACGCCGCGCACGCGAGCGCCGTCGACGACCAGGTCGTCGACCGCCTGTTGGAACACCCACAGGTTGTCCCGGTGCTCGACACCCGAGCGCACCACGTTCTTGTACAACACGCGATCGGCCTGGGCGCGAGTGGCCCGCACCGCCGGTCCCTTGCGCGCGTTGAGCACGCGGAAATGAATGCCGGCGCGGTCGGCGGCGCGCGCCATCACGCCGCCGAGGGCGTCGATTTCCTTGACGATGTGGCTTTTGCCGATGCCGCCGATGGCCGGGTTACAGGACATCTGCCCTACCGTTTCGACGTTATGGGTCAACAGCAGGGTGCGGCAGCCCATGCGCGCCGCCGCGAGGGCGGCCTCGGTGCCGGCGTGTCCGCCGCCCACCACGATGACGTCGAAGCGATCCGGGTGATCCAACATGGCCTCGCCTATTGGTGGTAGTAGTCGTAGCTTTCGAGGATGGAGTTGGTGAACGTCCACGCCTCGTTGTACGACAACCCGCTGTCGTCGGGAATGATGATGCGGGTATACAGGTTGTTCGTCTGTTCAGCCTTGATCGCGTCGAGTCGCGCGCGAAGCTGCTCGAGCGACACGCTGTCGTAGTTTTCCTGGCCCGGCTCCCGAATCTGGTAGAGCTTGATGCCGCTCGACTGCGTGAACCGCACGTCCACCACGTAGCGCCCCACCGGGCTGCGCGCCGGGCGGACGAGTTCGTTGTACTTCTCCTCCAGGCTGACGTAGTCGCCCTTGAGCGCCAGCACCTGCTGTTCGGCCTCGTCAAGCTCGGCGCGCCGATCGGCCAGTTCCCGCTCGCGTTGCAGCAGTTCGTCCTGGATCAGGGCCAGTTGTTCCGTGCTCAGCGCATACTCCGAGCGCACGTTTGCGAGTTCCTCGCGCAGGTTCTCGTTGACTTGCTCGATCGCCGCGCGCGCGTTTTGCACCCGGTTGAGCTGGGCGGCCAGCTCTTCCACCTGGGTTCGCAGGCTGCCGCGCTGCCCGGTCAGCTCCACGTTCGCGTCCGACATCTGCGCGAGCCGTTGATTGAGCTCGTCGATGCGCGCGGCCAGCTCGGTGCGCGCCTGCTCGGACTCGGCCTGCGCGGTTTGAAGCGTTCCCACGGTGCCAAGCGCCTCGGCGAGTTGCCCCGAGAGGCGTTCGCGCATCGCCTCGAGCCCGGATACCGCTTGTTCCAGCCGCTCGCGCTGGTCCGCGGACTCGGCGAGCGCGCCCTCGAGGTTCTCGATGGACTGAGCCAGCGTCGATCGTTCCTCGGCCAGCGCGGCGTTCTCGGCGGTGAGCCGGTCGCGTTGGGATTCCAGGTCGCCGACGGTGCCGAGCAGAGCGTTCACCCGTTGTTCGAGCGTGGCTTTCTGCTCGAGCGTGTCTTCGCGCTGCGCCCGGGCCGCGGCGAGCTGTTCCCGGGTCGCCGACAGGCTCGCCCGCGTCTCGGACAGTTCGGTCTCAAGGGCCTGGCGCTGCGCTTCCTTGGTGCGCGCCAACTCCGCTACCTGGCGCTCGGACTGCATGGTCTCCCGGAGTTGTTGAACCAGGTCCACGTTGCGAATCAGGATGATGACCAGCGCCATCAGGAAGATCATCACGACCACGGTCATGATGTCGGTGAACGACGGCCACACGCTGTCTTCGTGACCCATGCCCGTGCCATGGCCCACCCGCAGGTCGGGAAATCCCGCGTTCTCGATCAAAGGTCGCGCTCCGTGAGCCGGAATCCCGCCTGCAGCAGCTTGACGATCTCCTCGAGCGATTCGCCGCTTCGCTGCATCTCGTCACGGTAGCGATCGAGCACCTCGGCCAGCCTGTCGGCGGTTTCCTCGTATTTTTGCTGGGAGGCGTCGAGCTTCTTCACCAGCGCCGCCGCGGCGCGAATGACATCGGAAAAGTCCTTCACCACCGTTTCCTGCTGGATCTGGAAACGCGGCAGCAGCACGGTGGCGGTAATATCCTCGATGCGGCTGATCAGGTAGGTCTGGGTGTCGGTCAGCCTCAGGTAGAAGTAGCCGAAGAAAAGATACGTGACGATCGCCGTCATGGTCGTGGAAAGCGCAGTCGACATGCCGTGGATCACGGTGCCGAGTCCACTGATCTCGGTGATCGAGGAAATCATGTCCGATGCCCCCAGCAAGGCGATGGACAGCGAGACGATGGTGCCGAACACGCCCGTGAGGATCAACACCGAGTTGACGAAGCGGGGAAAGCCGTTGAGGCTCGATTCGCCGGCCATCAGCGTTGCCGCCAGGGCGTTGTGATTGATCTGGGTGCGGCGGTTGTAGAGGTCGAGAAGCGTGCGGTAGCGCTGGACGATCAGCGAGTGAGTGTCGACGCCCTGGGAGGGTTCGACCTTCTGGCGGATGTTGAGAATGAACCGGTTGAGCATCTGCTCCTCGCGGCTGTAGCGAAAGAACAGGCTTACCAGCCGCACGAGGCCCGCAAGGAACAGGAGCAGGATGCCGCCATTGATGACCAGCCCCACGTTGCCCACCTGGTGGTTGAAATAGACCTCGTAGAGAAAGGGGCGTTGCCAGACGATCACGCCGATGCAGATCGCGCCGAGCACCACGATCTGCAGCAGGATGTTGCGGGTATAGTAGTGGTTTGTCGTTTCGATGTTCATGGCCATGGCCTGGGCGGGCGAGAGACTCGAACCGGGCGGGCTTCTCTCGGCCGGCGCTAATGTCGGCAGGGCGCACCATCGCCTAGAAACCACCTGAAGCTTGGGTTTTAAGCGATTGCCGCCGCTTGACTATCGATTATCGCACGAATCGCCGGATCGACGCGCTACCCGCCGGGTTGAATGCCGCCTCGCGGCGGCGTTTTTGTTACTCTTCTTCAATTTGCGATGCCGCCATGAAACCGTACGCTTCCGCCGCCGATACGCCGCGCATCCTGCTGGTCGACTGGAATGATTGCGCCGACGAACTGATCGCCGTTCGCAACGAGGTCTTCGTGGTCGAACAGAAGGTGCCTGTCGAGCTCGAGATCGACGGACTGGACCCGCACTGCATTCATGCCGCGGCGCTGGTCGACGGCCGCGCGGTCGGTACCGGGCGGCTCCTTCCCGAGCAGCGTATCGGGCGCATGGCGGTATTGAAAGCCTGGCGTGGTCGCGGGGTCGGGGCGGCCATTCTCGAGGCGCTGGTCGCCGCCGCCAGGGATCGCGGAGATGTTGAGGTCCGCCTCGCCGCACAGGTCGGGGCGATCGACTTCTACCGTCGACACGGCTTCACCGCCGAAGGCGACAGCTTCCTGGACGCGGGAATCGTCCACCGGGAGATGGTGCGCCCGCTGGAGGATTCCCGGTCCGGCGCGCGAAGCGGATAAGCGGCGCCGATCGGCGTTATAATCAAGATGTCACGCCCGCGGGCGGGACGGGCCGGAACGGAATCCGGGCGTGGCCGGTGACGGGGATCGGAAGGCAGGACCGGTCGGCGGCCGCGCCGTGAACCGCATTTCGAAACGTTTGGATACCACCATGACACACACTATCCCGAAACTGGCCGCCGCTGCCCTGGCCGTGCTGGTCGGCGCCGCGAATGCCCAGGATGACACCAAGCCCGAACAGGTGGCCGACGTCGAGAAAGTCGTCAAGGAGGAGGCCGGCCAGCAGGTCGAGGAGACCCGGATCGAGGGCCGACTGCAGGGCGTGCGTGTCAAGCCGCGCCACGGGCCCGAGTACTTCATCGACGACCGTGCCGGAGACGGTTCGCTGTCCACGCCGGAGGGTGACGACCTCGGTTCGCAACCCAACATACGGACCTGGAAACTGGGCACATGGTGAAATGCAGGCTCGCTTCCGCCGCCCTGGCCTGCGCGGTGATTTTCTCGTTCCTCGCGACCAACGTTGCCGAGGCCGGCAGTATTCGCTTCTACAAGGTCAACAGCAAGGGTCAGCAGAGCGAGGTCGGGTTTCTGCGCAACCGCGACGAACCGGGCTGCCACAACGTGCTCGGCAGCCGCGAGATTTTTCGTGTCGCACAGGTCGGATTTACCTACTGCACGGTGTATTCCGCCAAGGATTGCCCCGATGATGACGGTCTGACGATGATCTGGAAGGGCAAGGTGCGCGAGAACAGCGCCCGTGCCCAGCCCACCGACAGGTTGATGCCCGGCGACCTGTGGTACTTCGAGGAGAACGGCACCCGCGAGATGAATTCGTGGAAGTGCGTGGAGTAGCCCGGCGGTCGCGGTAGCGCCGCGCAACCTCACGAGACGGCGCGTCATTTCTCGATCATCCCTCGCTGAATTGCCGCCTCGACGCCCGTCGCGTCACGGACGCACGACCCCGACGGGCTCTTATCCCTTGATCCAGGAACGCACGGCAGCGGTGTGCCGGCGGCTGACCTCCAGCGTTTCGTCGACGTCCTTGAGCCGCACGTGCCACCGTCCGGACGGCTGCTTCTCCATGCCCCGGATGTGCGCGATGGACACGATGGCGTTGCGGTGGATGCGAAGGAACCGGTCCTCGAATTCCTGCTCCAGGCTCACGAGAGAGTCCTCGATGTAGTGGCGCTCGGTCGGCGTGCACACCCGAACATACTTGTTGTCGGCCATGAAGTAGGCAATTTCGCTCACCGGTATCACGGTGATCTGGCCGCGCAACTGCACGCTGATGTGCGAGCGCGGCGAGGCCAGTTCCTGCTCACCCTGTATTTGCCTGATCTGTTGCGCCGATACCGAGGATACCTTGCCCAGGGCGGTCTCGAGGCGATCCTTGCGAATCGGCTTGAGAAGGTAGTCCACCGCGTTGACCTCGAACGCGGCCACGGCGTGCTGGTCGTAGGCCGTGGTGAAGATGACCGACGGTGGGTTTTCCATGTGGGACAGGTGCATGGCGGATTCCAGTCCGTCCATGATCGGCATGCGTATGTCCATCAGGACCAGGTCCGGGTGCGAGGCATTGACCGCGAACAATGCCTCGCGGCCGTTGGACGCCTCGAAAAGTTCCGTGTCGGGAACGAGCCCCGAGACCAGTTGCTTCAATCGTTCCCGGGCGAGTTTTTCGTCGTCGACTATAAGGACTTTCATCGGGCGTCACTCCCCTCGAGTGGTTTCACTTGGCGAGACGCGGGTGCATCAGCGGTGCATCGATGGAGATATTGAATCGCTCTCGGGTGTCGCGAATATTGATTCTCACGTCTCCGCCGAACTGACGTTTCAACCGCTCCTGAATGTTTTTCAGCGCGACCTTGTTGCCCTTGTGGCGTTCACTCTTCAATTCGGGCACCGGGTTGGTGACCAGGATATGCAACCGTTCATCCTCGCAACTGCAGTCCACCGTGACTACCCCGCCGGTCATGCTCGGCTCGATGCCGTGGTACACGGCGTTCTCGAGCAGCGGCTGCAGCGTCATGCTCGGTACCTTGGCGTTGAGCGCGTCCTCCGACGTGTGCCATTCAACGGTCAATCTTTCGCCCAGCCGGAGTTTCTCGATATTCAGGTACTGCTTGGCGATCTCGATTTCCTCCGCGAGCGAAACGAGCTTGCGATCGGCCCGGATCACCACGCGGAATACGTCGGCAAGATCCTCGATGGCCTTTTCGGCCGATTCAGGGTCCGAGCGGATCAGGCTTGCCACGCTGTTGAGCGTATTGAAAAAGAAATGCGGCCGGATTCGAGCCTGCAACGCCTTCATGCGATTGGACGTGTTCATGCGCCTGGCCATTCTCTCGCGACGCGCTGATACGGCGATCTGGATCACCAGCGAGTACACCAGGATCGTCATCAACGACACCTGCATGGCTACGAGATGCGGCTCGCTGGGGGGCCAGGGCAGCGACGGAAATATCGGCCATGGGTAATAGTGCGCCACGGTCAGGGTGAGGCCGAAGGCGACGGCACCTGCCGTCGCCAGCGAGATGATGACCGCGATCAGCAATGACTGGCGCTGGATCACCCGGTAAGACAGCCGGATGGGCACGAACGTGGCAGCGGACATCAGCAGTGCGATCTGGACGAATTCCGATGCGGCGCTGAACAGGGTCACGCCGAGGGCCCGGTAGACCACCAGCGCGCTCATCAATGCGAAGATGACCGCGACGAAGACGGTGTTCGAAAAGATCCCGGCGCCCTTGAAACGCAGAAGATAACGTTTTCTCAGGGTGCGGATCACGATGTCTTACGCTACCGGTCGGCGAACAGGCCTCAACGGCGCTTGCCGACGATGTCGAGGGCCTTGAGCAGGTTGCGCGCCTCGAGCACCAGCGGGTCGCGTTCGATCAGCGTTCGCGGCGCGCCGCCGTCGTCATTGCCTGCGCCGCCGTCGCCGTTCTCGTTCTCGAGATGACCGGCGAGATTGACTTCGCGGACCTGGGCGTCCTCGCCGTCTCCGTCCTCGGAGAACACCAGCTCCCCGGCCGGAATATCCGGTTCGATGCCGGTGGCCTGGATGGAGCGGCCCGCCGGGGTGTAGTAACGCGCGGTGGTGATTTTCAGCGCGGCACCGTTCTTCAGCGGCAGGATGGTCTGCACCGAGCCCTTGCCGAACGTCTTGCTGCCCATGATGACCGCGCGTTCGTGATCCTGCAGCGCACCCGCGACGATCTCCGACGCCGAGGCCGAACCGCTGTTGACGAGAACCACTATAGGCACGTCGTCGAGCATGTCGCGCGAGGTCGCGCGGTACTCGGCATTGTCGCGTTCGTCGCGACCGCGCGTGGAGACGATCACCCCGTCTTCGAGAAACACGTCCGCGACGGAAACGGCGGCGTTGAGTATGCCTCCCGGGTTGTTGCGAAGATCGAGGATGACGCCGCGCAGGTCGTTGTCGCTTTCTATCACCAGGTCGCGAATCTGGTCGCGCATGTTGGGGGCAGTGTCGGACTGGAACTGGGTGATGCGGATGTAGCCGATGGTGTCGTCGACGAGTTGCGAGCGCACGCTGGCGATCTTGATCTCGGCGCGTTCCAGGGTGACTTCCAGCGGTTGGCTGCTGCCTTCCCGGATAACGGTCAGGTCGATGGTGGTGCCCGGTTCGCCGCGCATGCGACGCACCGCGTCGTCCAGGCTCAATCCCTTGACCGGCGTGTCATCGAGCCGGGTGATGATATCGCCGGGCTGGATGCCGGCCCGGTGGGCCGGCGTGCCGTCGATGGGAGTGACGACCTTTATCAAGCCGTTCTCCATCGTGACCTCGATGCCCAGTCCGCCGAAGCGGCCCTCGGTGCCGATCTGGATTTCCTCGAACGATTCTGGGTCGAGGTAGGAGGAGTGGGGATCCAGTCCGCCGAGCATGCCGCCGATGGCCTTGCGCAGCAGATCGATGTCGTCCACCGGTTCGACGTAGTCGTCCTTGATCAGGCCGAAGACTTCCGAGAAGACCTTCAGTTCTTCGATCGGCAGCGACGTCTGCTGATCCTGGGCCCGCAGCGGGGACGCCGGCAGCATGAGCACGGTGAAGATCGCGGCCATCGCAAGTGCGACTGCATCGGGCCGGCGACGCCGCGAGGAATTGTGGGGTACGACAAACATAAAACGTCCAGGCTCGATTGAAAACAATTCAGCTCGGTCGCGGGCGGCACCATAAGGGCGCCGAAAAACAGGAAGGTCAACAGCGTTAAAAACTGGCCCTCGGTTTCGCCAAAGTCCAACAATATTTGGCCGCACGAAGGCGTTATGGTGTTGCC
>JAUIEZ010000153.1 GCA_030429665.1 Gammaproteobacteria bacterium
GACCGTGACGCCGTCGAGCAGGGCGCGCGGGTCGATGACGACGTCGTGGGCGCCGAAGCGCATGAGAAAAAACTGCACGCCCCCGATCTCGGTGTCCGTGCCCGGCCACCAGGCGACCACGCCCGACTCGTAAATGCGATCCGCGCGCGGCGGCGTCAGCTCCCTCCCCTGCACGAACCCTGCCCCGCACAGTCGCTCGGCGGCCCGCCAATAGCCGATCGCGCGAATGTGCGGGCGGGTGATGGCACGATCCTGCATGGCAGCGAGATGGGCGGCGGAACACGGCGCGACGTCGAGATCGTTCAGCGCGCCGAGAATCTCGCGGGCCTCGACGATGGAAGTCTCCACCGTTTCGCCGAGTGTTCGAGCGAGTTGCTCCAATCGCCTTTCCTCCGCGCGCACGGACTCGTCCCAGACGACCCAGGTCACCGAGCCGAACAGTACGCAAACCCCGGCGACGGCCGAAAAGGCCAGGCCGAGCAACACCCGGTCGCGTCTTATCATCGACGCGCCGGCCCGGCGTCCCCGGACCAGGTTCGTTCCGCCCGGTCGAGGATCGCGTGCAGCATCGCGTCGTCACCGATCTGGTTGGCCATGAGCAGGATGATCGTGGCATTCATACGGTTGCTCGCATCCGCATCGAGTCCGTCGTGCAGCGACACCAGGCGCGCGTAAAAGGCATCCGGATCGCGCAACGCGGGCGACTCGTTGATCGACGCTGCCATGGTCACTGCGTTTCCAGCGACTGCCACATTTGTGCGTCCCGTTCGGCGGTCCAGATGCGCGGGTCGCGGATGCCGCCCGCCTCGTCGTAGGCGCGCGAAACATCGAACGGCAGGCAGTGGTCGAAGATCACCCAGTGGCCGAAGTCGGGTTTCAGCGCATCGTACGCATCACGATACACGGCATTGAGATCCTTGCCCGATTCGCGCCCCTTCTTCACCGAGCCGTACATCTTCGACAGGAAGTCCCGGGTGCCATGGATGCCGTCGCGAATGGCCTCGGGCGTGGTCAGGGCCCCTCCCCGACCCGGCACCAGTGCCGTCGGTCGAAGCGCGGACAGGTTGTCCAGGGTGGCGGGCCAGTCTTCGAGATAGGCGTCGCCGGTATAGGGCGTGGCGCCGTATTCGACCAGGTCGCCGCTGAACAACACCCGCTCCGAAGGCACCCATACCACGGTATCGCCCTTGGTGTGGCCGCGGCCGAGTTGCAGCAGCTGCACCTCGAGACCGCCCATCCACAACGTCAGCTTGCCGCTGAATACGACGTTGGGCCAGGTCAGGCCCGGGATCGATTCGACGTCCTGGAACAGGCGCGGGAAGCGCTCGTACTCGGACTTGTAGTCCTGCTCGCCGCGCTCGGTGATCAGGTCGTACGTATCCTGGCTGGCAACCACGTGATCGGCGCCGTAGGCCGAGGCGCCCAGTACGCGTACCGCGTGGTAGTGGGTCAGCGTGACGTACCTGATCGGCTTGTCGGTCACGGTGCGGATCTTGTCGATCACGTCGCGCGCCATCGCCGGCGTGGCCTGGGCGTCGACCACCATCACCGATTCGTCGCCCACCACCACGCCGGTGTTGGGATCGCCCTCGGCGGTATAGGCATAGGCGTGTTCGGACAACTGGCTGAAGGTGACCTGCTTGGGTTCGAGGTCGCCACGGGAGGCGAAGGCTTTACTCATGTCGATGTTCTCCTTTCGGTTAGCGGGCCGTTGGCGGCCCGGGCCATTTCGAAATGCGCCGGATGGGTCTCATGCGGCCGGATTGGCGCCGATGGCGCGCGCCAGGGCCGCGCGTACTAACGCCGCGTCGAAGGATCGAAAACGCGCGGCGACATGCTGATCGGGGCGCACCACGTACACGGTACCCGGCGTGGCATCGTAGTGGCGCTTCAGGAGGCCGGCACTGTCATACAACGCGCTCGCGGCCGGCGAGTCACTGACCATGATACGCTCGACCGGTATGCCGTCCGGAGCGATATCGTCGTCGAAACCGGCGGGACGCTCGCCGGCGGCGCTGAACAGCACCAGCGCGAATGCGTCGCCCAGGTGCGACAAGAACCATCCACGGCGCCCATCCACCGAAACAGGTGCATCGAGGCACGGTGATCCGGGGCGCATGCGGTCGGTGAACGGATCGATGTCCGGCGTATTCAGCGGCGAGTCGTCGAGAACGCAGGGCACCGACAGGCGCCCGCTGTTGACGAAGGCGCGGGCGAACGGCATGGATTCGGCCAACTTCAGCGTGGCGTCGCGGAAGGCGCGGCTGGCAGCGTTCTTGGGCGTCAGGAAATCGGTGCTGCGGCTGGAGTTCAGTATGTTCTCGTCGGCGCCGCAAACGCGCTCGGCGTCGTAGCTGTCGAGCAGCGCGCGCGGCGCTGTTCCCGCCAGCACCAGAGCCAGCTTCCATCCCAGGTTGTCCACGTCCTGGATGCCGCCGTTGGCGCCGCGGGCGCCGAACGGCGATACCAGGTGGGCGGCGTCGCCGGCGAAGATCACGCGGTCGTGCACGAACGAGCGCATGCGCCGGCACTGGAAAGTGTAAAGACTCACCCATTCGTACTCGAACTCGGCGTCCGGTCCGAGGAAGGCGCGCACCATGCGGTCGACGTTCTCGTCGCTCAGCACCTCGTCGCGATCGACGTCGTAGGAGCCCACCTGGAAGTCGATGCGCCACACGTCGTCCGCCTGCTTGTGCAGCAGCGATGTCTGGCCGGGATTGAATGGTGGATCGAACCAGAAACGGCGCTCGGCCGGAAAGTCTACCTGCATGCGCACGTCGGCGATCAGGAAATGATCCTCGAACACGCGTCCCTCGAAGTCCAGGCCGAGCATGTTGCGAATCGGGCTGCGGTGGCCGTCCGCAGCGACGAGGCAATCCGACTCCAGGCGATATTCGCCATCGGGCGTCCCGACCGTGACGCCGACGCCGTCCTCGCGGCTGTCGACGCCGACCACTTCGCTCAGCCAGCGCAGTTCGGCAAGCGGCTCGGCCTCGATGCGTGCGACCAGGAATTCCTCGGGATAGTACTGCTGCAAGTTGATGAAGGCGGGAAACTGTTGCTGCTTGTCCGGCAGCAGGTCGAAGGTGTAGACGGGCTCGCCGCGGGCGCCGACGAACACTTTACCGGTATTCCACACCACGCCTTTTTCCATCATGGGCGCCGCCACGCCGAGGCGATCGAAAATTTCCAGGGTGCGCTTGGCCCAGCAGATGGCACGCGATCCGTCACTCACGGTATCCGTTTTCTCCAGCACCACCGAGGCCACGCCGCGCGCGGCCAGTTCCACCGCCATCGCCAACCCCGTGGGGCCACCGCCAGCGATAACGACCGGCACGTGACGCACTTCGCCCTCGTCGAGCTCGGCGGGACGCCTGAAGGCGTAACGTCGGCGCGGCTGTCGCGCTGCCTGTCGCGCGCGGCCGAGGTCGGGGTACTTTGCGTTCACCGCGCCTCCCGCCTGGCGGCGCGACGTTCCTCGTCATCCAGGTCGTCGGACACGCCGATCAGGCGCGTCAGCATGCGATCGAGCTGGCCGCGTTCGCCGTCGTCGAGGACCGAGAGCAACCGGCGCTCGAGCGAAAGCGCCAGCGGCACCACGCGCTCGTAGACCTCGCGTCCGCCAGGGGTAAGTTCGATTTGCACACGACGCCGATCGGCGCCGTCGCGTCGCCGCTCGAGCCGGCCCTGCTCCAGCAACGCGTGCACGGCGCGACTCACGGTAACCTTGTCCATCTCCGTCAGCCGGCAGATCTCGTCGGCGCAAAGCCTCGACCTCCCGGCGAGCACCGCCAGCACGCGCCACTGGGGGATGGACAGGTCGAAGCGCTCGGCGTAGAGGCGCGCGAGCGTACGGCTCACCCGGTTGGTCAACACCGACAGCCGGTAGGGCAGGAACTCGTCGAGCCGAAGCGCGGTCGCGTTCGCATCGCGGTTCGCCATGGCGCTAGCCCCTGCCGGGGTCGAAATGCTTCGTGATGCCCTTCCAGCAGTCCAGGTAGTCGTCCTGCCGCTGGTCGCATTCGAGCGCATGCCGGGTCGGCTGGATGGGGTAGCGCGACTCGAACATGAAGGCCAGCGTGTCGGCGTAACGCTCGGGCGCGAGTTCGACGGTGGATGCCTTCTCGAACACCGCCGCCTCGGGGCCGTGGGCGGTCATGCAGTTGTGCAGGCTGGCGCCGCCCGGCTCGAAGCCTTGACCCTTGGCGTCGTAAACGCCGCGAATCAGCCCCATGAACTCGCTCATGACGTTGCGGTGATACCACGGCGGCCTGAACGTGTCCTCTGCCACCATCCAGCGTGACGGGAAGATGACGAAGTCGACGTTGGCGACGCCCGGCGTATCCGATGGCGAGGTCAGCACGGTATAGATCGAGGGATCGGGATGGTCGTAGGACACCGTACCCATGGTGTTGAAGCGTCCAAGATCGTACTTGAACGGCACCGCCGTGCCCACCCAGGCCACCACGTCCAGCGGCGAGTGCCCAACCACGGACTCGAACAGTCCGCCCCCGTACTTGCACACCAGGCGAAAGTCCCCTTCCCGGTCCTCGTAGTCCGCCACCGGGGCGAGGAAGTCGCGGTCGTTGGCATAGCCGTCGCTGCCCACCGGTCCGCGCTCGGGCAGCGTCACCGCCGTGCCGTAGTTCTCGCACACGTAGCCGCGGCTGGGTCCGTCGGGCAGTTCGATCCGGCACTTCATGCCGCGCGGCAATACGGCGATCTCACCGGGAGTCACCAGCAGCCGGCCGCACTCGGTGCGCAGGTCGAGCCGGCCCTGTTGCGGCACCATCAGCATCTCGCCGTCGGCGTTGTAGAAAAAGCGTTCCCGCATCGACTCGTTGGCGAGATAGACATGGATGCCGATACCCGCCTGCATCGACGCATTGCCGTTGGCGGCAACGGTCACCAGCCCGTCGACGAAGTCGGCGGGCGTGTCCGGCAACGGAAAAGGGTCCCACCGCAACGGATCGGGCAGTGGCGCGGACTCGGTCAACGGGGCGGTGCGAAGCAGGCGGGCGTCGATCGGACGAAAGGCGCCCTGAACCACGGACGGGCGGATGCGGTACAGCCAGGTACGGCGGTTGGCGTGTCGCGGCGCGGTGAACGCGGTCCCCGAAAACTTCTCCGCGTAAAGGCCGTAGGCGACCTTCTGCGGCGAGAACCGGCCCACCGGCAGCGCGCCGGGCAGTGCCTCGGAGGCATGCTCGTTGCCGAAGCCGGCGAGATACTCGGGTGCCCGCTCGGCGTCGTCGGCGACTCGCGGCGCTGAAGAGGGGTTGACCATGCTCGCATCACCGTTGCTTGACCGGGGCCGACAGTATAGTTACATTTGAAACTATTTACAATCCGCCCGCAAAACCATTTACCATCGTTCCAGCGCCGGCTTACGCCGACGCGAACGCGTTTAGGAGATTGCGCATGAAACTGGCGAGCCTCAAAACCGGCGGCCGCGACGGCACCCTGATCGTGGTCGACCGCAAACTCGAAAAGGCGGTCACCGCCGGCGACATCGCCCCCACGCTGCAGGCGGCGCTGGACGATTGGGCAGCGGCCGCACCGCGCCTGCGGTCGCTGCACGAGCAACTGGAGGCCGGCGAGCGGGCGGACGCCTTCGACTTCGATCCCGTCGACGTCGCCGCCCCCCTGCCGCGCGCCTACCACTGGGCCGACGGCAGCGCCTACGTCACCCACGTGGAACTGGTACGCAAGGCGCGCGGCGCCGAGCTGCCGGAATCGTTCTGGCACGATCCGCTGATCTACATGGGCGCATCGGATGCCTTCATCGGCGCACGGGACGACATTCCCGTCGAGGACGAGTCCTGGGGCATAGACTTCGAGGCCGAGGTGGCCGTGATCACCGACGACGTGCCGGCGGGCGTTTCGCCGACCCGGGCCCGGGACCACATCAAGCTCGTCGCGCTGGCCAACGACGTGTCGCTTCGCAACCTGATCCCCGCCGAACTGGGCAAGCAGTTCGGCTTCTACCAGTCAAAGCCGCACACCGCGTTCTCTCCGGTGGCGGTCACGCCCGACGAACTGGAAGACGCGTGGGACGGCGCCAAACTGCACCTGCCCCTGGTCGCCACCTGGAACGGCCGGCGCATTGGCGCGCCCAACGCCGGTCGCGACATGACCTTCGACTTCGGCCAGCTCATCGCCCACGCGGCGAAGTCACGGCCGCTGATAGCCGGCACGGTGGTCGGTTCCGGCACGGTTTCCAACGTCGGCAGTGAAGACGGTTCGTGCTGCCTGGCGGAAGTTCGGTGCCTGGAGACCATCGCCGACGGCAAGCCGTCGACGCCGTTCATGTCGTTCGGCGACCGTATCGAGATCGAAATGTTCGATTCCCGCGGCCGCAGCATCTTCGGCCGCATCGACCAGGTGGTCAAACGGTACGTACCGCCGCGCTGATCGACGCGGCCGCCGATTGCCTTGGTTAACACGAACACTAACGCGGACAGTCCCAACCATGACCGAACACCTGCCCACCACCAACCCCACGTTGTACGGTTACTTCCGTTCCACCGCCGCGTATCGCGTGCGCATCGCGCTCAATCTCAAGGGACTGGAATACGACAACGAGTTCGTGCACCTGTCCCGCGGCGGCGGCGAGCAGAAGCAGTCGGCCTATCGCGATCTCAATCCGCAGATGCTGGTTCCGACCTACGTGGAGGACGGGCTGGTGATCAGCCAGTCCATGGCCATACTCGAGTACCTCGACGAGCGCTACCCGCATCCGCCGCTGCTGCCCGAGGATCCCGCGCGGCGCGCGCGGGCGCGCCAGGCGGCATTTGCCATCGCCTGCGACGTCCACCCGCTCAACAACCTGCGGGTCCTGAACTACCTGGTACAGGACATGGGCGTGGACGACGCCGGCAAGGTCAAGTGGTATCACCACTGGATATTGCAGAACTTCCCCGCGCTGGAGCGCTGGGCCGCGACCGATGCCGACAAGGGACCGTACTTCCTCGGCGAGACGCTGAGCCTGGCGGATGTTTGCCTCGTGCCGCAGGTGTTCAACGCGCGTCGCTTTAACGTGCCCCTGGACGACTTCCCGCGCCTCGTGGCCATCGACCGAGAGTGCGGCGAACTCACCGCCTTCCGCCACGCCGCGCCGGAGAACCAGCCGGATGCGCAGTAGCGTCCGGTAAAGAAGCAACCTGTTTCGAACGGGCCGCGATCGGTGACGACTCCCGCTCCCGGGCGCCGCGCGACCATCGATCCGACGCCGCGCCAATACCCCGACCTGGTAACCCTCGTGCGCCGCTCGGACGACGGTCCGGCAACCGCCCCGCCGCGGACCAGCGTCGCCGAGATCCGAAACTGGCTGCTGCGCGACGCGGTCCGCGACGACGACCTGACGCGCCTGACCGAGTCGCTGGTATGGCGCATGGTCGCCGCCGGCCTGCCGGTCGACCGGTTGACCGTCCACATCGGCACCCTGCATCCGCAACTGATCGGCTTTTACTGGCTGTGGAATCGTGAAGACGGCCTGATCGACGAGCTGAAGGTCGACCAGTCGGGCCTGAACACCGACCGCTACCGGCGCAGCCCGCTCGCCCGTGTCATCACGAACGGCGAGACCTTTCGCTCGCGCACCGACGATGCCGGGATGACGTCACGTTACCCGCTGCTGGAGGACCTCGGCAGCCAGGGTTATCGCGAATACGTGGTTTTCCCGATGGGCGCGCGCTCCCGCTATCATAATGCCGCCACGATCGCCACGCGGCGTGATGCGGGGTTCGGCGAGGCCGAGTTCGCCGACTGCGCCTCGATATTCGAAGTCTTCGCCCTGCACGTGGAGCGCCACATCGCATCGCGCATCGCGCAGAACGTGCTGGAAATCTATCTTGGCGCCACCGCCGGCCGGCGCGTTTACGACGGCACCATCCGCCGCGGCGCCGGGGAGTCGATCCGCGCAGTCGTCTGGATGTCGGACCTGCGCGGATTCTCCGACCTGGCGGACCGCCTTCCCGGCACGGCCATGCTCGCCGTGCTGAACGAGTACTTCGGGACCATGGCACGCGCGGTCATCGACAACGGTGGCGAGATCCTGAAATTCATCGGCGACGGCCTGCTCGCCGCGTTCACGATCGACGAGGCATTCGGCGAACGCGAGGCGGCTGCCGCGGCGCTGCGCGCCGCCGAGCGGGCGCTGGCCGACGTCGAGCGGTTGAACGGGGAGACGCCGGCAACGCTGGCCGCCGTCGAAGGCTGGCGGCCGCTGCGTTCCGGCATCGCGCTGCACCTGGGCGACGTGTTCTTCGGCAACATGGGCGCGCCAGAACGCCTCGATTTCACCGTGATCGGCCGCGCCGTGAACGAGGCCAGCCGGGTAGAGGCGCTGACCAAGGAACTCGGCAGACCCATCCTGCTGACCGAGCCGGTCGCCCGGCTGCTCGAACGGGAGCTGGATGACATGGGCAGGCACCGCCTGCGCGGATTCAGCACGGATATCGCGTTGTATTCTCCGACTCCGGCGACGCCTTAACCGCGGCTCAACGGCGCGCTTCACGGTTCGCCCCGACTGTGTTTGAATTGCCCGGAAAGATCCCGGCGCGATTCATCAAACGATGCGATTCCACACCACCTGTCCCCACGACTGCCCCAGCGTCTGTGCCCTGGAAGTCGAGCGCGTCGATTCGCACACCATCGGCAAGGTGCGCGGCGCCAAGGCCCAGCCGTACACCGCCGGCGTGATATGCGCCAAGGTGTCGCGATATGCCGAGCGGGTGCACCACCGCGATCGCCTGCTCCACCCGTTGAAACGTGTCGGTGCCAAGGGCGTGGGGCGCGAGGCGTTCGTGCAAATCGATTGGGACGAGGCGCTCGACATCGTGGCGGACAATTTCCGCCGTGTGGCGAACGAGCACGGGCCCGAAGCCGTGTGGCCCTACTTCTACGCCGGCACCATGGGCCTGGTGCAGCGCGACGGCATCGAGCGCCTGCGCCACGCCATGCGCTATTCACGGCAGAAATCCACCATCTGCGTGACGCTGGCGGACACCGGCTGGAAGGCCGGCTGCGGTGCCAAGCGCGGCGTCGACGGGCGCGAAATCGCCGAGACCGACCTGCTCATCGTGTGGGGCGGCAACCCGGTGCACACCCAGGTCAACGTCATGCATCACTACGCCGCCGCGCGCCAGTCGCGCGGCGCGAAGCTGGTGGTGGTCGATCCGTACCGCACCGCCACCGCCGAGAAGTCGGACCTGCACCTGATGCTGCGCCCCGGCACGGACGGCGCGCTCGCCTGCGCCATGATTCACGTGATGCTCAGCGAGGGACTCGCCGATCGGGACTACCTGGCGCGCTACACCGATTTCGACGAACGGGCCGAGCGGCATTTCGCCGCGCGCACGCCCGAGTGGGCGTCGCGCATCACTGGCCTGGACGCGCGCGAGATCGTCGATTTCGCGCGCTGGTACGCGACCACGCCGCGCAGCTTCATCCGCGCCCAGCACGGCTTCTCGCGCAGCCGCAACGGCGCCGTGAACATGCACGCGGTGAGCTGCCTGCCGGCGGTGAGCGGCGCCTGGCGCCATCGTGGCGGCGGCGCGCTGTACGGCAACACCTCGCTGCCCGGCATCGACCAGACCACGATCATGGGGCTGGACGTCATGGACCGTTCGGTCCGCGCACTCGACCAGTCCCGCATCGGCCCGGTACTCACGAACGATCCCGCCGACATCGGCGACGGCCCGCCCGTTCACGCCATGCTGGTCCAGAACACCAACCCCGTGGCGGTGGCGCCGGAAAGCGCCAGGGTTCGCGAGGGCTTCCTGCGCGAGGACCTGTTCGTCTGCGTGCACGAGCAGTTCATGACCGAAACCGCGGCCATGGCCGACATCGTGCTGCCGGCCACCATGTTCGTGGAGCACGACGACATCTACACCGCCAGCGGCCACACCTTTCTGCAGCTTGGCCGCAAGATCATCGAGCCGCCGGGCGAATGCCGCAGCAATCACCGCGTGCTCGGCGAACTGGCCGCACGGCTCGGCGCCTCGCATCGCGGTTTCGCGATGACCGAGCTCGAGCTTATCGACGACACGCTGCGCGACTCGGGCCACGGCAGCATTGACGAGGCGTTCGCCGACGCCAACTGGCTGGACTGCGCCCGCGACTTCGACGGCATGCATTTCCTCGACGGTTTCGCCACCCGTGACCGGCGCTTCCACTTCCGGCCGGACTGGACACGCTACGACGACTGCCCGTCCGACATGCCACTGTTGCCGGATCACTACGACGTCATCGACAACGCCGACGACGAGCATCCGTTCCGCATGGTCACCGCGCCGTCGCGGTGGTTCCTGAACTCGAGTTTCACCGAGTGCGACACGTCGCGCCGGCATGAGCGCGAACCGCGCGCCAAGGTGCATCCCGACGACCTCGCGCGATTGGGCGTGGCGGACGGCGAGAGCGTGCATCTGGGCAATCGCCGCGGCATCGTCACGATCGCCTGCCAGGCCTTCGACGGCGTGCAACCCGGGGTGGTGATCGTCGAAAGCGTATGGCCGAACCGCGACTTCGCCGGGGGGATCGGCATCAACACGCTGGTCAGCGCCGACGCGGCGCCGCCGAACGGCGGCGCGGTTTTTCACGACACGGCCGTGTGGATTCGTCCGGCGGCGTGAACCGCGCCACGCGCTGTCACTGCTGTTGCTCGACGGCTTCCTGAAGCTTCCTCGCGCGCTCGGCCGCCGCCGCCTCGACGTCGGCCCCCACCTGCGCCGGCAGCGTGGCGACGGCCGCC
>JAUIEZ010000154.1 GCA_030429665.1 Gammaproteobacteria bacterium
GTACCCACGCTGCTGTTGCACGCGCGCGACGATCCCTTCATGACCACGGCGGTCATACCGAATCGCGCCGAACTATCACCGTCGGTAGACCTCGAAATCTACGAGCGCGGCGGCCACGTCGGGTTCGTAACGGGTCCGGCGCCGGGGTTTTCACGCTATTGGCTGGACGAGCGCATCCCGGCCCATTTCGAGGCATTCAGCGATCGGGGTTGAGGCCCTTGACGTGCACGTACCGGCCGGTCGCGAGCAGGTGCGCGCCGAACAGGGTCATGAACACGTAGAACCGCGACGGCTCCGACCAGCCGGCGTGCTGCGTGCCGATGCCGAACACGACGCCGGCGGCCGCGATTGCCAGCAGTATCAGCAACGTCTGGTTCACGCCGCAGCCCGCGTGAAGCAATAGATGGTGCAGGTGCGTGCGGTCCGCACCGAATGGCGAGCGCCGCTGGAAAATGCGCCGCAGCATGATGCTCACGGTGTCAATGAGCGGCACGGCCATTAACCACAGCGCGGTCACGGGGTCGATATAGTCGAACGGCGGCTGGGAGTAGCGTACCAGGAACCAGCAAAGGACGAATCCCAGGAACATGGAACCGGCGTCACCCAGGAATATGGTTGCGCGTCGCCTGATGCCCAGTCGTACGTTGAACAACAGGAAACAGGCAACCCCGAGCATGATCATGATCAACAGCGGTTGGTCGGTTCGGGAGGTGCTCGCGTCTGCAACCCAGACGAGGCCGCCGAACGCGACGAGAAACAGCCCGCCAGATCCCACGAGATCGCCAAGGTCCACCAGGATCACGCCGCCGAAGTGGATCATGACGAGAGCGGCCGCGATCTGCGCCATGAATCGCGAGGTCGACGACAACTCCCGTACGTCGTCCAGAACGCCGACGAAAACCAGTATTCCGGAGCCCAGAAACAATGCCCGAAACGCGCTCAGGGGCATATCGGTCGCCAGTATGCCGAAGAAGAATCCGGTGAATATTGCCACGCCCCCGACCAGTGGCGTCGGGTGCTTGTGTACGCGATGGCCGCTCGGCTGGTCGACCAACCCGAAGCGCGGCGCTGCCTGTCGCAGCAATAGGGTGACCGCCACGGTGGCGGCAAACATCAGGAAATAGTTGGATAACATGGGTTACATATCGACAATTGCCCGTTTCGACACAGCACTGTCCGGCGCGGACGCGAAACTCACGTCCTGACGTCGCACCCCCCGGGCATCGACTACGAATCTCGGTGGACCGGCAACTCCCGCCGGTCTACACACGTCCATGATCTCAGTATATTATGCCGTTTTGCGGTCGACACGTTGTACGATAGGCACGATTCGCATCCGACCGTCGGCGACGACCGTATTTCCATGGCCAGCACTCACATCCTCGGCATTTCAGCATATTACCACGACAGCGCCGCGGCGATCGTTGCAGACGGACGCATCGTGTCCGCCGCCCAGGAGGAGCGCTTCAGCCGCAAGAAGCACGACGCCCGCTTCCCGCGCCATGCGGTTGCGAGCTGCCTCGAAGTTGCCGGACTGACATTTGCCGATCTCGACTACGTCGCCTTCTACGACAAGCCGCTGGTCAAGTTCGAACGCCTGCTCGAGACTTACCTGTCCTACGCGCCGAAAGGATTTCGTTCGTTCGTCACCGCGATGCCGATCTGGCTCAAGGAAAAGCTGTTCCTCAAGAACACGCTCAAGACCGAGCTGGCAGCGCTCGCCGGCACGGATACCGCCGAACTGCCGCCGCTGTTGTTCAACGCCCACCACGAATCCCACGCGGCGTCCGCCTTCTTTCCCGGACCTTTTGAGAACGCGGCCGTCATGTGTCTCGACGGCGTCGGCGAGTGGGCGACCACCTCGGTCTGGCGCGGCGAAGGCGCGGAACTGACGCCGCTGTGGGAGATCGACTTTCCACACAGCCTCGGCCTCCTCTACTCGGCGTTCACCTACTACACCGGGTTCAAGGTCAACTCCGGCGAATACAAGCTCATGGGGCTCGCTCCCTACGGAGAGCCGAAGTACACGCAGAAGATCCTGGACAACCTGCTCGACCTCAAGGCCGACGGTACGTTCCGGCTCAACATGCGTTACTTCAACTACGCCGCCGGACTGACCATGACCAACCGGCGCTTCGACGAGCTGTTCGGTGGTGAACCGCGCAAACCTGAATCACCGGTCACCGAACGCGAGATGGACATCGCGCGGTCCATCCAGGCCGTCACCGAGGAAGTCGTCATGCGGCTTGCCCGGACAGTCCATGCCGAAACCGGCATGGACAAGCTCTGCCTGGCCGGCGGCGTTGCGCTCAATTGCGTCTGCAACGGCCGACTACTGCGCGAAGGCCCGTTCGACGACATCTGGATCCAGCCGGCCGCCGGCGACGCGGGTGGCGCGCTCGGCGCCGCGCTGAGCACCTGGCATAGTCACCTCGGCAATGCGCGCCAGGTCAACGGCGCCGACGCCATGCAAGGCGCCTACCTCGGGCCAGCCTCGGATCGAGAGTCAATCCGCCGCTACCTCGACGAGATCCAGGCCCCCTACCGCGAGCTCGACGACGAGGCGTTGATGCCGGCGATGGCGGACGTTCTCGCCGGTGAAAACGTCGTGGGATGGTTCGGCGGACGCATGGAATTCGGACCGCGCGCGCTGGGCGGACGTTCCATCATCGGCGACCCGCGCAGCCGCAAGATGCAGTCGGTGATGAACCTGAAGATCAAGTACCGCGAGTCCTTCCGGCCATTCGCGCCGGCAGTGCAGGCGGAGGAGGTTTCGGCGTGGTTCGAGCAGGACCGCCCAAGCCCTTACATGCTGATCGTCGCACCGGTGGTCGAGGAAAGGCGCCTGCCTATCACCGAGGAACAACGCGACGCCTTCGGCATCGACAAGCTCAACTTCCCGCGTTCGGAGCTGCCGGCGGTCACCCACGTGGATTATTCCGCGCGCATCCAGACAATCCACGAGGACACCAATCCGCGCTTCTACGCACTGATCGAGGCATTCAAGCAGCGCACCGGGTGCCCGGTACTCATCAACACCTCGTTCAACGTGCGCGGCGAGCCGATCGTGTGCTCGCCCGAGGACGCCTACCGCTGCTTCATGCGCACCGAGATGGATTACCTCGTGCTCGAAAACTTCCTCCTCGCGAAATCCGAACAACCCGCCGTCGAAAAGGACGACAGCTGGAAAGACGAGTTCGAACTCGACTGATGATCGATTTCAGCGAAATTCCCGATCAGACAACCGCCGGGTTGCGCTCCTTCGGCCTGGTGTTCGGCGCCCTGATCGCGGGCGTCTTCGGACTGGTGCTGCCGTTTCTGTTCAGCGGCAGCTACCCGCTCTGGCCCTGGATCGTCGGTGCCTTGTTCGCCGCTTGGGCGCTGGCACACCCGGCATCGCTCAAGCCGGTATACCGGGGCTGGATGCACGTCGCCCTCGTTCTCGGGTTCGTAAACACCCACTTGATCATGTTCATCCTGTTCTACGGCCTGTTCCTGCCGTTCGGGGCGATCATGCGCCTGTTCGGCTGGGACGCCATGCACCGCAAGTTCGACGGCCGCGAGGACAGCTACCGCGTTCCCACCCCGGAGAGAAAGCGCGACCACATGTCGCGCCCGTTTTAACCCGGTCTGACTGCGTTTATTCCCGGTGCCCAATTACTCCCGACTTGTGCAGTGTCGGAGATGGACCATGGTGCAGAGCCAACGTGACCGAATCTCGTACTGTGTTTGACACAATCTTCGAACGAGATTCCGCAGGACTGCGCCTATTCTGTCGACGGTTCGTAATCGTACGTGTTTGCGATATTTCAGTTCGTACCGCTTTTCTTCTTTGTCATCACCCCTAAATCCCCAACAGAGCTACAAGTGACCAATACGACGCCACGGGCTCCCCATGTCAAACGGCGGTCTCCAACTCTTTCAAATAATTGGTTTTCGCCCGTCGTACGCACCTCATCGAACACCGTGACGTTCGCTATCGACATCCGGAAAATTGATTCTTCTTGACGAGATGTCAGGGATGCTCTAGATCTCGGTATTGGTTGAACTCGTGATTCGACGATTCGGCGACCTGGCAATACCGAAAAAATCCGCCGAGCAAAGTACAAAAAGGCTGACTCCGGTCCGTGATCGACTAGCCTCTGATAAACAATCCACAACTTGTTTATAACGCATGCCAACAAGGCCAAAAGGACGCCGACTACTTATACTGGTTGCGCCCGCCATAGCAATTGCGATATTCGCCAATCATCTCTATCGCGTCCACGCGTTTAACCTGACGCCATGGAAGGGTGGCGGCATGGGCATGTTCTCGACGACCGATGGGATTTCAAGCAGGTTTCTGAAAATCTACCTGGTCATCGATGGTCGGCGAATTCCCGCATCGTACGACCCCGAAGACTGGCGGATGGTTAATGGACTATGGACCGAGCCGACAGAGAGCAAGTTGGGTACGTTCGTCGAATACCTTAATTCGAGAAACTGGATCATGTACGCGAAACGAAACCTGGACGACGAGATCCACGTCGCGCGCAATATACGACAATCCGAACTCGATGCTCGAAAACTAGAACCTATTGAATTCGACCATGTGATCGCAGAAGTCTGGAGGATCACATACAAATCGGAAGGCTCCGTCCTTCAAGCTACGAGGATAATTTCGAATAGTTTCGAGACATTGCCATGACCAAGGCAGTTTCGTTCGTCGGTTCTGCCAGATTGGCAATAGAGCGCGTCGCAACCGATATTTGTTTCTTGAATTTTCGAGAAACAGTATGCGTCTTGACCTTATTGCTACTGGGCTTCTACGGTGAACCGAACGCGGCCGGCGGATACTATACTCCCATCATCATTCTGGCAATGATACCGGCGTTGTTGCACCGGCCCCTGCTCAAGAACCCGTACATATGGTTGTTTGTCGCCCTTGCATACAGTGTGGCCTTCCTACGAAATTGGTACCCAATCGACAACCACAAGTACGTCATCCTTTACTGGCTGGTCGTATTGACGTTCGCGTCAGTCCAGTTCGATAAGGATTTTGAGAATTTCCTCGAGAAGAGCGCACGTTTCTTGTTGGTGTTCGTGATGGGGGCGGCTGCGTTTCAGAAGCTCACACAATCGACATATGTCGATTCAAGTTTTTTCGAAATGGAACTGCTAACGGATCCCCGGTTCGAAACTCTCGCTGTTCTGTTCAATGCCGATCGCGCCGACCTCGCTTACAACAGAGACGCGATGTACGAATTGCAACTTGCCTACCTGGGACGCGACGTCGTCGAATTGTCCCTGAGAGAATTTGCAGCGGTGAAACCGCTGGCGTTTGCGATAACCTGGTGGGACGCCTTGGTACAGGTGGCGATCGCACTTTGCTTTACTGTTCGTCGCCGGCGTACTGACCTGATCGCACATATACTTCTATTGTGTTTCATCGTGACAACCTACTTTTTCGCGCCAGTGATCGGGTTCGGCTGGATTATTGCGCTACTCGCATTCGCGGTATCGTCACCTCTTGTCCCCAGTCTCCGGATTGTCTATTTGCCCATGTTCCCGTTGCTTGCGATATATGACATGCCGTGGGACAATTTATTGACGAGATTCATTTAATTACTGTCAGCGTCTGTGTTCGCGGACGGACCCTCCCCATCCAATTGTCAATTGGTTCCTGTCACTTCGACAAGAGTGTACTGATACCCTACTCGATAACGTTCGACGATCCGTAGTTTAGAAATGAGGAAGTCACGTTAATTTCTGTCTAGAGAGAAGGGTCTGTCGACAGCAGCGAAAACACACATATGTCGAAACGTACAGTTCAGTTGATTTACGACGGCGATTGTCCGCTTTGCACCTCGTATGTACGGATGCAACGACTGAAATTAGCCGGGTTCTCTGTGGAACTTGTCAACGCGCGCCTGCCACACCCGGTGCTCAAAGAGATACGCGCATCCGGGTTCGACATCAACGATGGAATGCTGGTCTCTATCGGCAACGAGATGTACCACGGAGCCGATGCCGTGCATAAAATAGCCTTATTGACCGAACCAGGTACGAGAGTAGCACGTGCGTGGCATTGGGTTTTTCGCAGTCGTTGGCGAAGTCATGTCATATATCCAGCGTTGAGAGTAGTACGAAATCTCGTGCTATTATTTTCTGGAAAGCGACCTATATCGCGCTGAGATGTTGAAAAAACCGCAACCTGCATGGCACAACGATCCATCGGAGACTTCGGCGGATGTCTTGAATTAAAGGGTGACGGCCAGTTTACTCGCCAGAACATCTGTTTCTCGATTCCGTAATGACCTTTCCATACATCAGGTACTGTATTTCGTGGATAGTTCCTGTACGCGACTACTCGCTGCCCGTCGGTTAGGAAATCGGTCGGGAAACCTTTCGGCCACAAGTGCGGCGATCTTCTCGATCTCGGTCTTTCCGTTCATACAGTCTAGTATAAACCGGTCCGCAATACCGTCATCGTTCAACGTGGGCTTGAAAATCGGTGATTTCCTTTCGAGGGTCTGCGTTGATATAGTCTTTGCCAGAAACGTGGATTGATGATAGTTAGCTTTGACGTTCGTACTTTCAGCCCCATCCCAAACCTGGGTTTTCCACTGCCAAACGTAGCCGTCGGCCGAGAGCGTTGCCTTCAGTTCGACCTCGATTTTGTCGCCTACTTCAATCTGGATTGGCTTCTCAAGTGGAAAAAATGCCTGCCCGTAAATCAGTCTCTCACTCGCGGGATGGTTTGAAAATTGGATTCCCGGCGCCAATTCCGTGTCGAACCATACTACGATGCCATGAGTCGTTCCCGGTTTCTCCGCAACCCAGCTGACCACACCTCTCGCGTCGGTTGATTCGACAGTCGTGTAGTCGATCGAGAGCCAGCGTCGGGGTTGTACCAGCAGTTGCTCTGCGCGAGCGTCGGTTTTCGACCAAGTATTGACAGCCTGTAACCGTGCGGCGGAAAGGTCCAGGTCCTGCTCGTAATTGCTCCAAGCACCGACGAAACGACGATAACTGTCGGCGTCGTCGATCAGGGAAATGAAAAGTTGATCGCGCCACGGGAGCAGTTTCCCTCCCACCGCCAGTAGTCGCTGCCTGGCGTCGACAATCGACGGTATATGGTTTTCGAACAGCGGTAGTACACCTCGCAAATCCGACACTACGACATCTGCTGGCCCGTCTAGTTGTAAATCCGTGGAAACGCATTGATGAAAGCTCATGCGGTCTGCATACCCATTTGATTTTGCTAGTATTTTTGCGACTTCGATCGAATCGTCAGGCTCCACGCAGTGGACATGACCGGCTCCGAAACGACACGCCAGGAGAGCGAATACGCCTGGACCCGAGCCAATGTCGAGTACCACACACCCCGGCCTTATGAGGCGCTCTAATGCAGAGCTATAGGCTGACATCCTCTTTCGGTCCGTGATCATTTCGCCATACGTAATGTGGGAGTAGCCTGTCGGCCGGTTCATACGACGGTCCTTTCGAGTAATTGGTTTCGGGAGTTCTCGTGCGTCGAGAGTGTATCAAGGTGGTTGTTGATTGAAGGTCTGCCCGTTCGTATTGTGTAGGGGGCCAATCCACCGAAGATTATGGAAAACAAGCTGCCGGACGACATTCTCGTTCGCTCTGACGGCGAGCTATTCCCGTGAGACTCTCGCCGGAAGCAGAATGCTCCGGGGGTATGGTTCGATGACCCTATACACTTCAAGTGCTTGAATCTAAGTGTGAGCCGATGTTACAGTATGAGATATAGGTGTTTATCATAGTCAAAGACGAGGCGGGGTCAGTGCGTAGGATCGATGAAACATCACGGGACGATGTACCCGTACGTCTAGCTTATGAACGGCCGTTGTTGACGGAACTCGGAGGGATTCTGGAGTTCACATTGGGCGGCGAACCGTCCAGTGGCGTCGACATGGGCTGTAAGTCTCCCTCCAGCGCTCAGCACCCGGAAGAGCAGTGTCACGGACAACCACCGCCGTTCTGACTCTTTAGTATTGCAGCGTCCTACTGCGGACTCCTCGTTCGTAAGCCCAGTTCCGATGACGTCCCCCTGTTGTTTCCTGGAATCTCGTAGTTGCGTGACAATTTCGACCAACTGATATCTCCGGTCGATCGCGAAAAATTCAACACCGAATACTGGTTGGCGAAGCCTGGGTTGTTCCGTCCGGCGCCTGATCTGCTGACCCCGCTTCGCGACGACATGGCCATTCACGATATCAATGCGCTGGCAGCAGCCGGCCACGATACCTATCGCATCTCTCCCGTCAAACGAGCGCCGATCTTTCACGGAGACGGCCAAGAAGCCGTTGAGATCTGGCGGACCAAGCCTCGCTCCACGATCGTCGCCCGTCTGACCCAGGTATCCCGCCCCAGCATCATGTCCTACATGACACGTCTAATGAAAGACATACGGGTACCCTTTCGCTGGTGCTGGCCGAACCTATATTTTTCACGCGAAGGTTCCGGGTTCGCGCGTCACTGGGATAACCACGAGAACTTTATTATCGGCCTCAAAGGATGCAAACGATTCACCGTAGCGCCCAACAGATGTTTGCCGTACCCGTTAGAAAACGCCGGCTACAACGTACCCCCGATCAATGGTCTACAGGAGGAAATCGAAACCGAACGCGACGCGCCAACCTTGCCCGATACCATTGAATTCGATGTCGGGCCGGGGGATTGCGTCTTCATACCCCGAGGACATTGGCACGAAGCAACTGCCCTGCAAGGTGATTCCGTCACGCTGACTTGGGCCGTTTGGACCTGCACCTGGGAAGAAATGCTCACTGCCGGAGGTCTCGAGTTGCCATCTCACGCTTCCTCCTTGGCCTTGCGCACACCCGTATCGCTAGATCCACTACACGTTCCTCACGAATTGGATCTGACTCCGGACGTCGTCTCCGAAATACCCCTCCTTCGGGCAAAGATCGAACTACGTTCCATCGCGCGAGTATTGTACGACGCGCGCCCAATATCCATTACCGAAGAACCTGATTCCGTAAAACCCTGACTTGAAGGTATGCTGTAAATCCCCATGTCGAAACTGCAACTATCTCCCGACGCGCTCGCACGCGACGTCGGAGACGAAATTGTGCTTATGGACCTCGGTTCGGGCAAGTATTTCAGACTGAATCCCGTTGGCGCCGCGATATGGCGAAGTATCGGAACAGGCGCCGATCCGGAACGCATGGGCGAGTATGTATCTCGTCAGTTCTGCGTCGACATAACGACGGCTTCGACCGATGTCGCACACTTCCTGGCCGAGATGAAGTCAATGGGACTGCTGCTGGAGTCCGATTGACTTTCACTCATTTTGTCGCCGGTGTTTCGAATGGTCTAGCGCACATTCCTCCGCCCGCGACCAACTTGCTTGATTCGTCGGGGCAACCGAAACGTCCGGGGATCAACGTCGTAGAACCGCGGCGATGGGTCGTCTGTGAAACGCAGAACTACCACGAGATTCGAGGGAACGACGGTCAGTCGTTCTTCTGGATTGCCGGATCGGCAATGTTGCACGACAAGGAACGACTCGACGAGGTCCTCCAGAGCGATGGATACGCTCAGCCATCGAACGATCTCCACAGGATTCTTCTTGGTTACATCACTTATGGAGAATCATGGCTATCGCGATTGCGAGGACCATTTGCGGCCCTAATGGTCGGACCCCGCGACAACATCGTTGTCACTCGAGATCCTCTCGGCACTCATCCCTTGTACTATCGAATCTCGGGTTCTGTCTTGTATGTCTCCACTGAACTCTCGCCATTGACACGAACACACGCTTTCCCGCGCACCCTTGATCCTTTGGCGCTGGCGAACGCAGTCACCGGTTCGTGGGGCGATTCGAGCGCGACCGTTTGGTCGGACATACGGCGGGCACCCGGCGGACACATCGCCCGTTTCGTACGTAACAAAATGCAACTCACGGACTACTGGGCTCCCGAGAAACGTATTTCGTTGAGGCGTCGCGCGAAAATCGACGAATGCGCGCGAGACGTCGAGGATCGACTTCGATGCGCTGTTCACCGATGGTTGGGACCAGGTCGAACGGCCGTAGAACTGAGCGGAGGTTTCGATTCCTCGACGGTCGCAGGCTACGTTGCCGTCGCGCTCGGACCGGAACAACCACGACCTCTCGCATTGACGCTGGAACTGGAGGACCACCGATATGACGATCTGCCTTTCGCCGAAGCAGTAGTAAAAATGCACGGCCTCGATTGGCGCAAGATCCACTGTGGTGCAAGCAGCATCAATGCAATCGACCGAGCGCTCCGTTGGTGCGATCTTCCGGGAAATTTTCACTACGATGAACTAGAGCGATCGCAGCGCGCCGCTGCGGCGGCGGGAGCGAAATGCTACCTTACTGGCCACCTCGGAGACCTCGTGATGGTCGGCGAGCCGTGGGCGGCGTGCATGCGCCATCTTATTTCGCTGCGCATTTCCCAACTGCGCCAGACGAAGTGGTCCAAACGCAGTTTCTACGGGAAACTTCGTAGTATTCTTCGGATGCATCCTGCACACCGTATCATTGCGGATGTAGTTCGCCCGTTAACGAACAACACCATAATTACAGCGGATCTGTTCAGGGC
>JAUIEZ010000155.1 GCA_030429665.1 Gammaproteobacteria bacterium
GCGGTCCAGGAACTGATGGATTATCTCGGTGTACACACCGATCACATCGCCATTCGCACTTCCTCCTACACCGGCATCGCCGAGCAGTCGCCGGAGGTGCAGGTTCACGGGCTCGGCTACATCGTCCGCAATATCAACCAGGAAGACGCCCTGTTGATCGTCGACGACGTTTTCGACAGCGGACGCAGCATCGATGCGGTGATTCGCAACCTTACCGACCGTACGAGGCGCAACACGCCGCACGAGATCCGCATCGCGACGCCGTGGTACAAGCCCGGCAACAACTGCACCCGTCGCGTGCCGGACTATTTCATCCACGAAACCGACAAGTGGCTGGTGTTCCCGCACGAACTCAAGGGACTCACCGAGGAAGAGATCGAGACGGGCAAGGGTAGCGTCGCCTCCGTCATTCGGGACCTTCGCGAGAACGGCATCGGCAAGAACTGATCCGCGCCGCGCTAAGCGGCGATCTCCAATCGATAGGCCAACGGCAGCCGGACCCGAACGCAGACGCCGTCGGGATCGTGCAGATTCTCGGCGGTGATCTCTCCCTGGTGGTACTCGGCGATCAGCCGCGCGATGAACAGGCCGAGCCCGAGGTGAGTCTGCGTGGCGTCCTTGGTTCCGACCGACACCATGGGATCGAACAGGCGCTCCTTCATGTCCCGCGGCAGCGTCGATCCGCGATTGCTGACACTGAGCAGGGCATAGGCGTTGTCGTAGGAAACTTCGATGAAAATTTCGTCCGACCGATCGCCGAAATCCACCGCATTGTCCACCAACTTGTCGAGCAACTGCGCCAGCCTGTCCGGCGCGCCGGAGATGTAGAGGGGCTGGGACGGTTTGACAAGCCGAAACGTGTGCCCGGGAAAGCTGGTCTGGTAACCCTCGGTGCAACCCTCGACGAGTTCGACGAGGTCGAACTGTTCGCGATCCTCGTACTGCAAAGCCTCTTCCAGGTTCGCCGCTTCCGTCAAGCTGGTGAGAATAGCGCGCAGCCGTCGAATTCCCTTCTGGGCCCGTTCCATGTACTTGCTCTGGGCCGCTTCGCGCGAGTCCCGAGCCAGGATCTCGAGTGACGAACTCACCACGTTGAGCGGGTTGTTGAACTCATGGGCAAGGGTGTCCGGCATCGCCTCGAGATACTTCGTGTACTGACTGAGTCGTCCCAGCATACCGGTGATGCTGCGCGACAGGTCGCTGATCTCGTCACCGCCACCACGCGGAAACGCCTCGATGTACTCGCGCCTTACCCGGCCTTCGGGCGTGATCGACTGCTCGGTGGCCTGGTGGAGCTTGCGAATGCGCAAGGTCAGCCGGGTGGCGAAAACGAACAACGCCACGGTAATCAACAAGAATGCGACAAGGGTAACGGCCGCCACCGACTTGAGCGCCACCCGCTGCAGTTTCAACACCTCGGCGGAGCTTTGCTCGACGACCACGGCGCCGATCACGCCGTTGCCGCTCCAGATGGGCGTGGCGGCGGCAAGTATCTCGGCCCGGTTATCCATCGACATGCGCCGCCGGGATTGCGCGTTTCCCCGCAACGCCTCGTCGATGATCACGTCGGACCGATGTGTCGCCGTGGTCTCGACGTCGACGAATTCCGACTCGGGCAACTGCAAGAGCCAGTTGAAAAACGAGTCGAACGGACGATACAACCGCGTCAGAAGGCCGCCGCCGGTCTCGCCGAAGATGCTGCCTCCGAGACTGCCGACCACGGCCCGCACGCGTTGCTGGTCGTCGACGATCCAGATTCGGGCTACCTGCCGGTCCAACCCGCCGAGGATCTTGGCCAGTTCCGGCGAATGGATCATCACGCGGCTCAACTGCAGGTTTTCGGCGCGCGGATAGGTGGTGATGGTGTCGGCGATGACGCGCGTCTCGGCATTGTCGACGTCGATGATCTCGAATCCGACGCGCGACGACGACCGCACCATGAATCGCGGCAGGCGGATTTCCACGTTGTAACCGTACGCTGTCTCCTTCATGACCGCGTTGATCTCCGATACCGGGTCGCCGGTAATCGGATAGCGCCAGTCCTCGTCCATGAGGTAGACGCTCATGCGGCCGCTCTTGCGCGTAAGCAGCAGGTATCGGTTGATCTGACTGGGTGGATTCTGGATGGTCAGGCGAATCTGGTCACTATGATCGAGCCGGCGAAGGTCGTTGGCGCGATACAGGACGTTTTCGTCGTCGACCATGAACAAGGCGTACAGGAACTGCCCGCGATACCCCAGCGTATGCCTGACGGACAGCGACCAGGGTTGATAGCGCACCGTACATTCCTCGCCGAACGAACCCGTGAAGTATCGCAGGTTGTCCAACTGCCCTCCCCAGTCGATTTCGTCGCCGTCGAGCTGCAGGTAGTTGGGTAGCTGGTGGGCATAGAGATCGTAGCGGCCGCCGATCAGTTCCGGCACCCCCGTATCGGGTCGAAAGAGTTCTTCGCGGTCGTTCAGCACGGTGCCCACGGCTCGCGCCATGAGCATCAACGCGTCTTCCTGTCCCTGGAGCAGGAAGCGCTTCATCTCGTTGACGTAACGCGTACCCATCCAGGGCAGAGTGCCGATGGCGAGCACCAGCAGCAGGAACTTGGCGCGGAGCGTCAGCCGCCGTGGCCGATGGACTGTAAACGGCCATCGCATCGACGCACTACTCTCCCTGCCAGCGGTATCCGATTCCGAATACCGTCTGGATCATGTTGAATGACGGATCGACTTGCTTGAACTTGTTACGGATGCGGCGAACGTAGCCGTTGATCGTGTTTTTCTCGACATAGCTCTGCCGCGTCACCTGCATCAGGGCATCGTAGGTCTTCACGTGCCCCGGCCGACGCGCCAGCGCCTCCACCAGCCAGAATTCCGTCAGGGTCAGGTTGACCGGCAGCCCGTTCCAGCGCACGGACATGGTGCTCTGGTTGAGCTCAAGAGGGCCGATGGTCAACTTTTCGCTCTCGTCGTCCGGCGCGTGAAGCGTATCGGCAATTCGAAAAAGGGAGTTCACCCGCACGACAAGGAACTCGAGATTGACCGGCTTGGTCAGGTAGTCCCAGGCGTCGAGGCGCAGACCGGACACGCGGTCTATGTCGCTGTTGCGCGCGGTGAGGAAAATGATCGGCAGGTCGGAACTCATGGCACGCAACTCGCGGCACAGGTCGAAACCGCCGTCCATCTCGTTCTCCAACATGATATCCAGTATCACCAGGTCCGGCAGCCTGTGACTGAAGGCACGCAGCGCCTCTGGACGATTACGGTACAAGTGCACGTCGTAGCCGTGAGATTTCAGCGCTTCGCGATAGTTCTCGCGCTGGTCCGGGTCGTCTTCGACGATGGCGATAGTTCGGCTCATGTGGTGATTCAAGGCGTTGACACGCGGAAATTCTAACCGAGAAACGGCACGCCGGACGCCGATTGGCGATCGCGGCTGCAACTTGCCATGAATTTGCCATGGATTTAACCACGGCATCGCACACGGTACTGGTTAACTTGCAAACCGACCCGATGGAGCCTCGCTCATGGACCAAGTAAAATTCGTACCCGTATCCGATGAACTGCTGTTCGATCACCCCGAACGGATTCGCGGACCCCTGGTTCCCTATTGTCCCGGCATGTCCATCCAGATCGATCCCGGCGACGAGCCATCCGTCAATCAGCGGACCTCGCGGGGCTTATCGAGCACGGACTCCCTGGATTCGAAACACCATGCACAGGATTCAAAAGGCTAGCTTGCGTACCTGGACCGGACTGTTCGCGTACAGCCTGGCAATATCGCTGGGAGCGTCCATGTCATTGTCCCTGCTGATCGTGCTGATCGCGTCGTTGTCCTTCGGCTAGCACGTACCGCGCGCCATACGAGAAAAGGCCGCCCTCGGGCGGCCTTTTCGATGCGTCGAATCGGCGCGGGATGTCGGACTGCCGCGCTCAGTTGGTCAACTTGTCGGTGCTGTCCAGCTTGTCTCGACCGGGGCGCACGGGGCGCGGCGAGGTCGGGCGTAGGCGCGGCGGGTGTCCGCGATCGGAGCCCATCATCGCCTTGTCCGATTCCATGTCGATGGAACCCTTGAACTGGCAGCCGTCTTCGAGCACGACGCGCGGCGATCGGATGTCGCCGTTGACGTTGCCGGTCGGCTTGATCACCACCTTTTCACTGGCGCGCAGCTCTCCCTTGACCTCGCCGTCGACGCGGATGATCCGTGCAGTGATATTGGCCATGATGTGGCCGTTCTCGTCGACGACCAGGTTGTTCTCCTTGAGGTTCACCGTACCCTCGATGGTGCCGGCAACGACCAGGTCTTCCTCACCGGTAACGTCACCGTGAATAGTGATTGACGGACCGATGGAAGCCGATTTCTTGCCGCTGTCGCTGCCACCGCTTCGAATGGTCGGTGAGGAGGACTCTTTCTGCTCGGCGGGAGAATCGGTCAGGTCTTTGTTCTGGGTCATAACAGGAAATCCAAATCAAAACGTGTTGTCTGTGGCGAAAGGCGTGTCATCGGCAGACGGAGTTTCGTCGCGACCGGGAAGGGGATTGTCTTACAGCCGTCTTTATGCAGTCAATTAGAATATCCGCAAATCTCGTTGCAATTAAAAGAAATTGCCCGTCACCTTGACGGCACGCGGGAACCGTGCGCGCCGACGCCCCATCGGGCTCGGCCAAGGGCGCGGGACAGTGCCGCGAGCGCCCCGGGGACTCCCCGGAAGGCGGCTATCGATGGGGATAGGGCCATATCCATTTCGCGCGGCAGGAAATCATATTTTTCATTATATACTAATATTCGAATTTCCTCGCACGTTCCACCGACGGACGGCGGCGAAATTCGCCCCGAAACTTCGAGGAACGATCAATGAAAAATTTTACCCGAATCGTCGCCGCCGCCGGCACGCTCGCGTTGCTGGCATGCGCCCAGGCGGCGACCGCACAGCAACACGAACACGCCTATCGCAGCGACGCCGATATCGAGCTGCTCGAACCGTCCACGTGGTTCGCGAACGCGCCGGCGCCGGGCACCACGATGGCCTTCAATCCGGCCCATCCCGCCGGTTGGGCGGTGATGATGAATCCGAAGACCCATACCAGCTGGCACATGGCCTTCACCAACCCGGCGACTTACGCCCAATTCATGCAGCCGCAATTCTACATGCAGTTCATGAATCCCAAGAACTGGCTCGCCTGGCTCAATCCCGCCAGCTACACGACGTTCATTGACCCGAATACCTACGTCTACTGGATGACGCCGCACGCCTACATCCACGCACTGAATCCCGACAACTATCTGCAGGCGTTCAACGGAAGGAACTACGAGCCGTTTTTCAACCTGAACACCTACGCCGAGTGGTTGAAAGGCAGCGCCTACGACATCTTCGCCGAACCGACCGGCATCGTCGAAGGCGGCGCGGGCGTGAACTACTTCGGCGATCTCGGCAAGTTGTTCAGCATGACGGAACCTGCCACGGACGCCGCGCCGGGCAACTGACAACGCGCACCACGAGAACCAGCGACGGCCGGTCCATTCCGGCCGTTTTTTTGTCCACGCAACTCGTCGTTGGAAGGCGGATCGGGGATAATACCGCGCTTTTGAAACGAGCGAGGACACGCGGCGACGTGACGCAGCCGCCCGACATTGCGGACATCCGGCAGGCCGCCGACCGTCTCCGGCCGACGGCGGTCTACACCCCGTTGCTGGAGTCGCCGCTGCTCAACGCGAGCCTCGGCGGGCGAGTGCTGGTAAAAGCCGAATGCCTGCAGCGCACCGGATCGTTCAAGTTTCGCGGCGCCTACAACCGGCTGTCCCTGATTCCCGGTGAAGAACGGGGCAGGGAAGTCGTGGCCTATTCGTCGGGCAATCACGCCCAGGGCGTTGCCGCGGCGGCCGCCATCCTGGGCCTCGAGGCGACGATCATCATGCCGTCCACCGCGCCGGCCGTGAAGAAGTCCAACACGCGCGCCCTCGGCGCCGAGGTGGTCGAGTACGACATTGCGACGCAATCGCGCGAAGCCATCGGCAACGAACTCGTCGAACGCACCGGGGCCACGTTGGTCAAGCCGTACGACGATCCCGGCGTCATCGCCGGGCAGGGTACATGCGGCCTGGAAATCGTCGACGAGCTTTGCCGACGCTCGCTCCACCCCGACCGTCTGCTCGTTCCCTGCGGCGGCGGCGGCCTGATAGCGGGCATTTCCATCGCCGTGCACGACGCCCTGCCGGATTGCGAGGTATTCAGCGTCGAACCGGCAAACTTCGACGATACCGCGCGATCCCTGCGAACGGGCCGGCGCGAGCGTATCGAACCGGGGCATCACTCGATCTGCGACGCGATCATCACCCCGGAGCCTGGCGAGATCACTTTCGAGATCAATCGCCGCCACCTGGCCGGGGGTTTCGCCGTGAGCGACGAAGAGGTATTGCGGGCCATGCGCGCCGCCTTCCAGCACTTCAAGATCGTTCTCGAACCCGGCGGCGCCGTGGCGCTCGCGGCCGTGCTCGCCGGCCGAGTCGAGGTTGAGAACCAGTGCACGATTGTCGTATGTTCCGGCGGCAACGTGGATGCTTCGCTGTACGCGCGCTGCCTGGCGTGACCGGCAGGGGCCCCATACCGGGACGACGATTCGAACTTGGGATGATTTTGAAGACTCGAAGGACCATCAATAGAATGCGCGAGGGCAGGGCCGCCGGATGAAGCGAGACATTCTCACGGCATTCGTGTTTACCGGCGCCTTGCTCGTCGCGGCCCCCGCGCCGGCCAGCGAGTCCACCGCCTTTAAGGTCGCCGCGACGGGTCCGGTCATTTTTCCGGTGTGTTACGACTTCATGTGCCAGACCCGCGAGACCGTCACGTTGAGTGACAAACACTGGGACACGGTACTGGAGATATTCGACGAACCGGCCGTTTCGGCGCGCGACGAGCGATTGCGCATACAGGCGGCTATCGGTCGAATGGAACAACTCGCCGGATTTCATACGCCCACGTACCGGGACATGCCCAGGAACTTCTCGTCGCGAAACAGCGCGGTATCCGAGCTTCCCGGCCAAATGGACTGCGTAGACGAATCCATCAATACGACGACCTACCTGAAACTGCTGGAGGCACGTGGACTGCTCCGTCACCACCGCGTCCTTCCCCGCGCCTATCGACGCGCCCTGCTGAATCAGCACTGGGCGGGGCAGGTGGAGGAGATCGCCAGCGGCGAGCGCTACATCATCGACTCGTGGTTCCTGGAAAACGGGCGTCAACCGTACATCGTGCACAGTGACGATTGGCACGACCTGTCCCCGTTCAACCGGTTTCGCCGCCCCCCAGAAGAAAAGGCGAAGCCGAACGACCGGATCTCGCTGTCTCGAACCGAACGCTGAACCCGCGAATTCTCCCGCACCCGTCGCCTCGGCCGTTTCCACTCGACGCGCCCAAGTCCTGGCGCCACCGCCAACCCCAAGCACCACGGCTCATTCCTGGCGACAAGACACGGAGTGCCTTCCGAGCGATAGGGCACCGCGGACATCAAAAGCGATATCTTATGTTAAATACCAAATCACCATGTGATCCGGTATTTAACATAATATAGATTATACGTACCGTTACCACATCAAAGGACTAATGGCGCGATACGCCGATTCAGGATCAGAGGATCCGATTTCCCGCAGTTAATGCGGCCGCGGATCGTCAATCCGATGCGGTCATCCGGTGAAAATCCTCAGATCGGAACGATGAACCCAAACTATAGCGCTGTCGTGTATGAGTCACACATTCCAACTGAAACCCGTCTCTTTCTCTGAACGGTCCCATAGCTTTTCCATGACCGGCTTATCGTGGGCATAGGGTTCCAGCGTCCCTTTGCCGACCGGTCCGACGCATTCCATGCGGCCCGTAGGACCGTAAAGAGCTCTCTGCTCCAAACCATCCTCGGTCGCACACATAACTTCCGGATAGGCGCCCTTTTCCGCCGACTGAACCATCGGCGACAACGACATTAGTCCGAACAGGATCCTGGAGGTAAAGCTCCCACTGGTTCTTATGAGCGACGTTGCGGACGCCCCGGGATGGCAAACATACACTTCGACGTTTCTGTTCGCGGCCCTGGTTCGATCCTGCAACTCATATGCGAACATCATCTGCGCCAGCTTGCTTTGGCTGTATGCGGGATTGGCGCGATAACTCCTGTCCCAGTTCATGTCGTCGAACTGTATTGTCCTCAGCCCCATCTTGTAGCCAAGGCTGGCGACGACGACGATGCGGCCCTCGGACTCTTCGACGCGATCGAACAGCATGCCGCACAGAACAAAATGACCGTAATGGTTCGTGCCAAGTTGGCTTTCAAAGCCATCCTCAGTGAACATTTGCGTTGGCACCTGCGCGATGGCCGCGTTGCAGATCAGTGCGTCGATGCATGGCGCGGTATCGAGCACCTCTGCCGCCGCCTCGCGCACGCTCGCAAGCTCCGCGAGGTCCATGCGGACAAAGCTCACCTCGGCGGCTGGGCCGAATTCCTGTTTCAGCGACGTGATGGCGGCGGTCGACTTCTCCGCGCTGCGGTTCATCATCACCACCTTTGCGCCCCTGGAAAGAAGGATTCGCGAGGCCTCGAAGCCCGTGCCCGAATTGGCACCCGTAATGACGTACGTCTTGCCTGCAAGCGAGCCGAGTCGCGCCGGGGTCCAACCTTCGGGTCCAAATCGGATGTCTTTCATGTTCATGCTCCTTTCAGCGGCGTTTTTGGGCAAGCCGGTATGGACGTGTATCTTGGTCGTGTACATTAGTCCTTCAAAAGGCATGAAAATAGACGAAATCGTATCTAATACTTGCCTTATCGTATCTTCATGGTTGTCATGGCCGATTAGACGACATAGGATCGCCGTCATGAGTAAGCTGCTGATCAAACACCTCATCGAAGGTCGAATTCATAAGGACGGCCTGGCGGAGACCGGCGTGAAGGGGGTCAAGCTATTCCGGGCGACCACCCCGCTCCCCTGCGCCCCGGCAGTGTACGAACCCAGCGTCATAGCCATCGTGAGCGGGGCCAAGGAGGCCGTATTGGATGGTGTGCGACATGTCTACGACGACAGTCGATATTTGTGTTGTCCCATGTCCATGCCGGTCCAGGCGGGGACACCGAACGCATCACCCGACAATCCTCTCTATGGCGTTTATGTTTCCCTGGATCAGCGTGTGATGACCGAACTGATCATGGATATGGAAAGCGCCGGGGGCGGTACTCAAATCGCCAAAGGAAGCTCGACCATGCAAGGGGTCCGATTCGCACACTGGGATGAGGCGTTCTCCGATGCGCTGTTGAGGCTGCTGCAACTGGGAAACAGTCAAACGGACATCGCGGTGCTTGGAAATGCGCGGCTGCGCGAGCTGTATTACGCCGTCCTGAATGGAGAGGCAGGTATTTTTGCCAGCCAGGCCTTCGGCGCCGGAAACGCAATCGCGCGGTCCATTGCGCATTTGTCCTCAAATCTGAACGAGCCGATAACGATTGACGAAATGGCCACGCGCGCAGGTATGAGCCGGGCTGTATTTCATCGCAAGTTCAAACAGGCAACGACGATGTCGCCCATCCAATTCGTGAAGTCAATGCGCCTCAACAACGCCGCAATGAGGATTGCCGGCGGCATGACCGTGAACGAAGCGGCCATGGACGTGGGTTACGTGAGCGCGTCCCAGTTCAGCCGAGAGTTCAAACGAATGTATGGGCAATCTCCGAGGCAATGGAGAAATGCCCAACAGTTCCCCCTGGAAATGGCCTGAAGGTCGGCATGTGCCTTTCCAGAAGGGGCCATTGCCCAATGCCCAATAACGACAACTTCAAGTTATTTCTTACACGACTTTAACTATACCTTTTTTATCTGTTATCAGTTATTTTCCGACTAATCTTCAACGTTTGCGTGAATCTGTGCCTTGCGCCGCGCCACGAACGCCTCGAGCGCTTCCTTGACCGCCGGGTCCATCGCCGGCGGTTCGTATTGTGCCAGGGCCTGTTTCCAGACAGCCGTGGCACGCGTCAAAGCATCGGGTGCGCCAGCCTCCGTCCACGCACCCCAGTTTCGCCAGTCGGACAGCAACGGTCGATAGAACGCCGTCTCGTACCGGGCCATCGTATGAGCATGGGCGAAGAAATGTCCGCCGGTCGGCGTTTCGCGTATCGCATCGAGCCCCAGCGTGTCATCGTCGACCGGCGGAACGCACAGCGCGAGATTCACCGATTGCAGTAGTTCGACGTCGAGGACGATCTTCTCGAAGCTTGCCGTCAGTCCGCCTTCCATCCAGCCGGCGGCGTGCTTGATGAAGTTTCCGCCGCCCATGATCGCGCCCCACAGCGAGAACACGGACTCGTAGGCCGATTGCGCGTCCACGGTGTTGGCGGCACAGGTGTTTGAGGTGCGGTAGGGCAGGTTGTAGCGCCGCGCGAGCTGGCCGCCGACGAGCGCCGCCTTCATGTATTCCGGCGTGCCGAAGGCGGGCGCGCCGGACTTCATGTCGACGTTGGACGTGAAGCCGCCATAGACGACCGGCGCACCGGGACGGACGAGCTGGGTCAGGGCGATG
>JAUIEZ010000245.1 GCA_030429665.1 Gammaproteobacteria bacterium
TCGGCCGGTTCGAACAGCGCGTCCTTCTCGTCGGGATTGCTGGCGACGATGTCCGCGGCGCGAACCACCCAGATGCTCAGACCCTCGCCGCGCCGCGTGTAGACGTCGCGCGCGTTGCGAATCGCCATAGCGGCGTTGGGGGCATGCAGGCTGCCAACGTGCCGATGCGCCAGGCCGTGCTGGCTGCGAATGAATACTTCCCACAACGGCCACTCGCGCATGGTCAATCGCCCGTCATGCCGTTGCCGCCTGCCGGCGAAGCTGTTTCTCGGCGCAGGCCAGCGCTGCGTCGCGAACCCAGCGGCCTTCCTCCCAGGCGCTCACACGCGCCGCGAGCCGTTCGCGGTTGCACGGACCGCCACCCTTGAGCACGCGGTAAAACTCTTGCCAGTCGATCGGACCGAAGTCGTAGTGGCCGCGATCGGCATTCCACCTCAGGTCCGGATCGGGAATGCGCAAGCCCAGTACCTCCGCCTGGGGCACGCTCTGGTCGACGAAGCGCTGCCTCAGTTCGTCGTTGCTGAAAATCTTTATCTTCCAGCGCATCGACTGGGCGCTGTGAGTCGAGGCGTCGTCGGGCGGGCCGAACATCATCAGCGACGGCCACCACCAGCGGTCGAGGGCATCCTGGGCCATGCGCTTTTGCGCTGCCGTGCCGCGACACAGGGCGAGCAGCGAGTCGTAGCCCTGGCGCATATGAAAACTCTCCTCCTTGCAGATGCGCACCATCGCCCGGGCATAGGGGCCATAGGAGCAGCGCTGCAGCGGGATCTGGTTCATGATCGCCGCGCCGTCCACCAGCCAGCCGATGGTGCCGACGTCGGCCCACGTCAGGGTCGGATAATTGAATATGCTGGAATACTTGGCCTTGCCGTCGTGCAACGCCTCGAGCATCTGGTCGCGGGTGATGCCCAACGTCTCGGCGGCACTGTAAAGGTACAGGCCGTGACCGCCCTCGTCCTGGATCTTGGCGAGAAGGATCGCCTTGCGCTTGAGCGTCGGCGCGCGCGTCAACCAGTTCCCCTCGGGCAGCATGCCCACGATCTCCGAATGGGCGTGCTGGGAGATCTGGCGGATCAGGGTACGGCGATAGTCGTCCGGCATCCAGTCCTTGGGTTCGATCTTCACGTCCGCGTCGATGCGGTCCTGGAAAGCGCGTTCGCGCTCGCTCATCTCCGCGTCGCTCTTAAGCCGGCTGGCGCCGGTTTTCACCATCTGCGCGTACATGCTGGTCCTTCCCGTGGCGGGATATCTGTTGGTCGTGACAGCCGTTGTGCGTCCCGCGAGCAGGCGAGCGGGTTCGAACGAAATCATACCGAATTCGCAGTGCCGGCACATCCGGTCGCGCAACCGCCCGGGAGCGGAAAAGTACCGCTTGTCGAGCGTCAAGAAAAACGCTTGCCATGTGGATTCGATTCTGCTAGTCTGTTCCGTAGATAAACAAGTGTTCCATATATGGAACATCAAGTTTACCCAATAACCGGAGGACCCAGGCTTATGGCAGACCAATGGCAACGCGTCGGCGCACTTGACGAGATCGACGAAGACGAACCCATGTCGGTGCGAATCGGCGATCACACCATCGGCGTGTTCAGAATCGACGGTAGTCTCTACGCCATAGAGGACATTTGTCCCCATGCTTTCGCGCTGCTGTCCCAGGGATTCGTCGACGGGGAGGAGGTCGAGTGCCCCTTGCACGAAGCGGTGTTTCACATCCCTACCGGCCGTTGCCTGAAGGCGCCGGCAGATCGCGATGTCAAGACCTACCCGGTGAAAGTCGAAGGCGACGAGATACTCGTCAACGTATCCGATTGAAACCGCAAATCCATTCACTCGAGGAGCGAACATGACCGAATACAACCTCGACCTGAAACCCTGGCGCGGTGTCAGGCCCAGCAACAAGGGCGG
>JAUIEZ010000156.1 GCA_030429665.1 Gammaproteobacteria bacterium
GTGTCCTGGCGCATCGTGCGGGGGATTCGAGGGCGAGATCCGTTTGTCGGTGGTCACCCGGCGCTGATGCGGGTCCATTCGGGACGCCGGGAAATCGCAGGTACGAAATGCGGAACCCACCGTCAGCGGCGAATGAACCGACTAAGACAATTGGCGATCGACTATCGGCCTGCCGGGTTCGATCGCATCCGATCGTGAATGGGGCAAGGAAATTGAGGTGTCGGCACGAGACCTTGGGAACGTTGCTGCACGCCGGTCCCGATCGAAGCAGTGTATTTCCAGATCTGCCTGCCAGACAGATGCCGGCATTCCAGACGGATTCTGGGTGTTTCACGTGAAACAATTTGACCTCGACATGAAAAAGCCGGCCTCGCGGCCGGCTCCCGGGTGCTGCGCCACCGGTGACGGCCGCCTAGAGACGCATGGGCATGACGAGATACAGCGTGTCCTGATCATCCGGCTCCCGAAGAATGCAGCCACTATTCGTATCCTGGAGCTTGATCTCCACCGTCGGCGATTCGATGGCTTTCAGCGCATCAAGCAGGTAGTTCACGTTGAATCCGATATCGAACTCGGTGGCATCGTACTCGATCGGGATCTCATCGCTGGCTTCCTCCTGTTCCGGATTATGAGCGGTTACGGTCAACAGGTTGTCGCCCAGGTGTATGCGAATTCCCCGAAATTTCTCGTTGGTCAGAATCGCCGTGCGGCTGAGTACGTCCGACAGTTCGGCGCGATCGATGACGAGTGCGACAGACAGCGTCTGCGCCATCACGGTCTCATAATCCGGAAAACGGCCATCGATCAGCTTGGTTGTCAGGGTCGATGTCGCGCCGTGCAACCTGATGTGGTTGGGATTCATTTCCAGGGTTAGTTCCCGGTCCTCGTCCTCCAGGAACCGTTGCATCTCGAGCACCGCCTTGCGCGGCACGATCGCCTGTCGATGTTTGAAGTCGCCCGCGGCCAGTCGGGCCTCGCTTTTTGCAAGACGGTGTCCGTCGGTGGCAACCGCCCGAATCGTGTCACCCTTGAGTTCCAGCAATACGCCGTTCAGGAAGTAACGAACATCTTGCTGTGCCATGGAAAACGCGGTCGCCTCGAGTAGTTTCCTGAGCTCCTGCTCGGAAATTTTGACGCGTTCCTCCCAATCCTTGGCATCCAGTGCCGGGAAATCGTCGGCCGGTAATGTCTGCAGCTTGAAGCGACTGCGGCCCGATTGTATGTGAGCCCCTTTTCCATCGACCCGCAACTTGATGTTCGCGCCCTCGGGCAAGGCCCGGCATATATCGTAGAACTTGCGCGCCGTTACCGTACAAATACCGTCCTCTCCCTTGACGTCGCCGATCTGAAAGCTGATCTCGACTTCCAGGTCCGTGCCGGTCAGGGTCAACACGCCATCCTCGAGGCGAACGAACAGATTGGAAAGTATCGGGAGCGTCTGGCGTTTCTCCACCACGCTGGTGACCAGCGCGAGCGGCTTGATCAGGCGCGATTTTTCTATTTCTAAATACATGTTATTTGGATATGTAAGTGTTTGTACTAGTACCTAAGCCCTGTTGATAAGTGGTATCATGTAAAAAAATCCTTTTATTTCAAATATATACAATCATTCCACCCTGTGGATAACATGCTCGTCGACGTGGGGTTTATTGTGCATAACCCGGCGTTGGCTGTGAATCATTTTTTCCTCCCTGTTTATCCACAGATTATCCACTCAGTTGTCTACGCAGGTTATTGTAGTCTTCCTCCATCTTCGCGTCGGCCTGGATCAGTTCGTCGATCTTGCGACAGGCATGGATAACGGTGGTGTGGTCGCGACCGCCAAACGCGTCGCCGATCTCTGGCAGGCTCATGTTGGTCAACTCCTTGGCCAGCGCCATGGCGATTTGTCGCGGTCGCACGTAATTGCGGTTGCGCTTTTTCGACAGCAGGTCGGACACCCGAATGTTGAAGTACTCCGCCACGCGTTTCTGGATGTTGTTAATGGTGACGCGCTTCTCCTGGAATACGATGAGGTCGCGCAGGGCCTCCTTGATAAGTTCGAGATCGATCGGTCGCCCTGTGATGCCCGAGCTGGCGATCACCCGGTGCAGCGCGCCCTCCAGTTCACGCACATTGGAACGGATCTGCTTGGCGATGAAAAACGCCGCGTCGTCGTCAAGGATCACTTCCTTTTGCCGAGCCTTCTTTTTTAGTATCGCCACGCGGGTTTCGAGTTCCGGCGGGTCGATCGGTACGGTCAACCCGGATCCGAAACGGGAAATCAGGCGCTCCTGCACGCCGTCGATTTCTTTGGGAAAGCGGTCCGAGGTGATCACGACCTGGCGTTGACCCTCGAGCAGCGTATTGAAGGTATGAAAGAACTCCTCCTGGGAGTGACTCTTGCCGGCGAAGAACTGTATGTCGTCGATCAACAGCGCGTCGAGCGAGCGGTAATATCGCTTGAACTCATTGATTTCATTATGTTGAAGGGCGCGCACCATGTCGGCGACGAATCGCTCGGAATGGATGTACACCACCTTGGCGCCCGGTTTGTTCTTGCAAATCAGGTTGCCGGCCGCGTGCATCAGGTGGGTCTTTCCCAACCCTACGCCGCCATAGATGAACAGCGGGTTGTAGGCGCTGCCGGGGTTCTCGCCGACCTGGGTGGCAGCGGCGCGGGCGAGCTGGTTGGACTTGCCCTGCACGTGCGTTTCGAAGGTGAAACCGGGATTGAGCTTGCCCTTGCTGTAGTCCACCACGTTACTCCGGCCCGGTCGCGCGGCCGGTACGCTGTGCTGTGGTTCCTCGTCGTTGTCGTGGCCGCCGATTTCGATGCGAACGTCCAGCGACGAAGCGCTGAACGAATCGGCAATTTCGTTTACGCGCATCAGGTAGGTTTCGCTGACGAAGTCCATCACGAAACGGTTCGGCGCGAGCAAGGTAAGACAGTTGTCCCGCTGCACGGCGTGCAAGGGTCGAATCCAGGTATTGAACTGTTGATCGGTAAGCTCGTTTTCCAGGCGATTCAGGCAGTGACGCCAGATCCTGGGTTCGGCGTCGATCGTGGATGGCTCGGACATGGGCGCGTTTATCGAGAATGAGTAGTGACCGGCAATTGCCGCTCCGTTCGCTCGGGTATGCGGCCTTTGCCATCAGGGCGTTCATCCGCCGATGGCACGGGGCGCACATCCGTTGGCGCTGACGATGCTCGCCGCGCAGGAAACCGCCGAACTACCGGAGAATCCAAGGATGAATGGGTGCCGTTTCGCCGTCGGATCGTTCCACACCCGTTCGGCCGAGGGGCTGTGGATAAGTGTAACGCTTCGCAGAGCCCCGGCGTCAAGTGCGCCGAAACCGTCCGGCGACGCTTCCCGCACGGCCGTTCCGGTTGACAAAATCCACGCCAAAACAGTACATTCCGCCCCCTTTTGTTGACAGCGACAGGCTCCGACAGGTTGATCAAATGAAACGCACTTTCCAGCCCAGCGAATTGAAGAGGAAGCGTACCCACGGTTTCCGTGCCCGCATGCGCACACGCGGCGGCCGCGCGGTCATCAATGCGCGACGTGCCAAGGGCCGCGCACGGCTCAGCGCCTGATCCTCGTCACTTGCAGGGCGCGTGTCCGTCGCGGGAGTCGTTCCCGAGCAGCCACCGCCTGCTGACCAGCAACGACTTTCGGCGGGTTTTCAGACAGCGCCGGAAGGTATCCACACGCTGCGCCTCGCTGCATCTTGCGCGCAACGGGCTAGACCACGCCCGATTGGGAATCACCGTCTCGCGCAAGGTTTCCAAGAAAGCGGTCCAGCGTAACCGTATCAAGCGCTGCGTGCGCGAATATTTCAGAAAGAACAACGTGAGACTCACCGGCACCGACGTCGTGTTCACGGCTTACCCCGGGTGCGCGGAACTGACCAACGCGGCGCTTGCCGGTATCCTGGAAAACCTGTGGCAACGCGCGGTCAATCGATGCGCGCGCTGATCGCTGTCATATTGCGCGGCTACAAGTACGCCGTCAGCCCGTTCCTCGGCCCGAACTGCCGGTTCTATCCGAGTTGCGCCGACTACGCCATCGAGGCCATCGAGCGTCACGGCACCCTGCGCGGGGGCGCGATGGCGGCGCGGCGAGTTTGTAAATGTCACCCGTGGCACGAAGGCGGCTTCGATCCGGTGCCCGACCACATACCGAAGTTCCCGTCATGATGGAAACGCAACGCCTGATCCTGTATGTCGCCCTCGGCCTGGTGCTGATGCTCCTGTGGCAGTCCTGGATCGAGTACACGACGCCAACGCCGGTACCGACGGAGCAGGCGGCGGCGCCTGGGACGTCGCAGGGCGACGGTGTCCCCGCCGTCGACGACGGCGCCGTGCCATCCGCGCCCGATACCCCGCAAGCGACGACGGCGGTAGGTGGAGAGATCGACACGGGGGATGCGGAAACCGCTCGAGGCGGCCGGACAATCGTTGTTGAAACCGACCTGATACGAGCTGAAATCAGCACGATCGGTGCAGATATCCGCAAGTTGGAACTGCTTGATTACTCGGTGGATGTCGATCACCCGGATCGCTCGCTGTCCCTGATGCAGGACGCGGCGCCCGACATCTTTATCGCCGAGACGGGGTTGCTGGGTCGAGGCCACGGGTTCCCCAATCACAAGAGCGAATGGACCATCGAGGGCGATCGTTTCGAGATCGGTGCCGGCGACGACGCGGTGCAGGTGACTTTCACCTTTGACGGCGGCGACTCGCTTACCTATCGCAAGACCTACCGGTTTCCGCGCGACAGCTATCTGATCGACGTCGAGTACGAAGTCGACAACCGCTCGGATACCGAGTGGAACGGCTTCCAGTATGCCCAGTTCGTACGCACGGAAGTGGCCGAAGACAATTCCATGGGTTTCCTCGGCCGGCTTCCCAGTTACAAGGGCGGCGCCATTTTCACGCCCGAGGAGCGCTTCCAGAAAATCGATTTCGGCGACATGCGCGACGAAGACCTCGCGCGCCGCGCCGAGAGCGGCTGGGTATCGATGCTGCAGCACTATTTCGTCGGCGCCTGGCTGCCCGTGGACGCCGGTCCCTACGAGTTCTACTCCAGCGTGGCGGGCATCAATACCGCCTACCCCAAGTACCGCATCGGCTACAAGACGCTGGCCCCGGTGACGGTCGCCGCCGGTGCCAGCGGCACGCTTGGCAGCGACTTGTACGTCGGCCCCAAGGAACAGGACCGCCTCAAGGAAGCCGCCGACGGCCTGGTTCTGACCGTCGACTACGGCTGGCTTACCTTCATCGCCTCACCGCTGTTCTGGCTGCTCAGTCTCATCCATGAACTGTTCGGTAACTGGGGCTGGTCGATCATTTGGCTTACCGTGCTCATCAAGCTGGTGTTCTTTCCGCTGTCCGCGGCCAGTTACAAGTCGATGGCGAAGATGAAGAACCTGCAGCCGCGCCTGAAGACGCTCAAGGAACGTTACGGCGACGACAAGCAGAAGTTCCAGCAGGAAATGATGAAAATCTACAAGGAGGAGAAAATCAATCCGCTGGGCGGTTGCCTGCCGATCGTCATCCAGATCCCCGTGTTCATCGCGCTGTACTGGGTGCTGCTGGAAAGTGTGGAACTCAGGCAGGCCGAGTGGTTCTGGCTCGCCGACCTGTCGGTCAAGGATCCCTACTTCATCCTGCCCATTCTCATGGGTGTCTCCATGGTGGTGCAGCAGCGCCTCAACCCCGCGCCGATGGACGATATCCAGAAGAAGGTGATGATGGCGTTGCCGCTGGTGTTCACCGTCTTCTTCCTGTTCTTCCCCTCGGGACTGGTCCTTTACTGGGTGGTCAACAACGTGCTGTCCATCGCCCAGCAATGGTTCATTACCAACAAGCTTCAAGCCAAGACCTGACGCGACAACCGCCGGCGCTCGGCCGGCGCGCGCCGGCATGATCCGCGGCGAGGTCGATACCATCGCCGCGGTGGCGACGCCGCCCGGTACCGGGGGCGTGGGCATCGTGCGCGTGTCCGGACCCGGAGCAGTCGCCGTCTGCGAGGCCTTGGCCGGGCGTTGCCCGCCGCCGCGCCACGCCCGTTTCTCGGCCCTGCGCGACGCCGCCGGCGAGACCATCGACCACGGCATCGTGCTGTTCTTTCCGGCACCGCACTCGTTCACCGGCGAGGACGTGGTGGAATTCCAGGGACATGGCGGCATGGTGGTCATGGACATGCTGCTCGCCGCCTGTATTCGCGCCGGCGCGCGGCCGGCGCGTCCCGGTGAATTCTCCGAACGCGCTTTTCTCGGCGGCCGCATGGACCTGGCCCAGGCCGAGGCGCTCGCCGATCTCATCGAGTCGTCCACCGAGGACGCGGCGCGGCTCGCCATGAAGTCGCTGTCGGGCGCCTTCTCGACGCGGGTGGCGGAATGCGCCGCGGCGCTGCTCGAAATCCGGACGTTCGTCGAGGCCGCCATCGATTTTCCGGACGAGGAGATCGATTTTCTCGCCGAGTCCGACGTCGCGGCGCGCCTCGCCGAGGTCGCCGGACTGGTCGAGCGCACGCTCGACGAATGCCGGCGCGGCGCCGCGCTGCGCCAGGGGCTGGACGTCGTGCTGTGCGGTGCGCCGAACGCCGGCAAGTCGAGCCTGCTCAACGCGCTGGCGCGCAAGTCGCGCGCCATCGTCAGCGCCACCGCCGGAACCACGCGCGATACCATCGACGAGCGCGTCCACATCGGCGGCGCGGTGGTCAATCTCGTCGATACCGCGGGCCTGCGCGAGGTGAGCGACGATATCGAGCGCGAGGGCATTCGCCGGGCCCGCGACGCCGTCGAGCGCGCCGACCTTGCGCTGGTGGTGGTGGAACCGGGCGGCGAGGCGGACCTGCCGGCGCTTGTCGACCTGCTGCCGGCGTCCACGCGCAAGCTGGTGGTGCACAACAAGATCGACATCACCGGCGACGAGCCCGGTGAGCACGACGTTCCGGGACATGTCTGGGTCTCGGCGGCGACCGGCGCGGGAATCGGGGAACTCGAGCGGGTGTTGCTACGTCACGCCGGCACTTCGGGCGAAGGCGGAACCGTCTACCTCGCGCGTCGCCGCCACGTCGATGCCCTCGAGCGTACGCTCGACTTCGTCGCGTCGGCCCGCGGCGAATGCGACCGCGGCGACGGTGAACTCGCGGCGGAGTCCCTGCGCCTTGCCCATCGCGCGCTGGGCGAAATCACCGGCGAAGTAACGTCGGACGAACTGCTTGGCCACATATTCGGCAGTTTCTGCATTGGCAAATAACGCGAGGCGCCGCGAGGGCGGTAACTTCGTTATTCGAAGAACTTGAGACCCACCCGCTCGACCCGATCGCCGGTCATTTCGCGAACGATCAACTGGAGCTGCCCGATGGACAGCCGGTCGCCGACAACCGGGTGCTTGCGAAACGACGTGCGGAAAAACTCGTCGAGCGTAAGGTCCGAAACTTGCGGCGGGACGGGTATTCCGTAGGCGCCGGCCAATGCGCCCAGTTTCGCGTCGCCCTGCAGGATGAACTCGCCATAGAAATTAACGTCGCGAAGGCGATCGGGCACCTTGTCGGAAGTCATCAGGCGATCCAGCGTTTCCGCTTCCTCGGAGCGCACCAGGAACAGTAACTGGTCGCCCACGGCGAGCGTTTCCGAATCCAGGTCCCGAACGAGTTGGTGGCGTCGGATCAGGCCGGCCACGCTGGATCCTTCGGGCAGCGGCAACGATGATATCGGCCGGCCGATAACCGGGCTGCTTTCGCCTTGAACGTAAGCCACCAGTTCGAGTTCGTCGTGTCCCGGCAGGTCGAGTTCGAGACGCCTGTTCCAACCCGGCACGTAGGGAATCTCCAGGCGTAGCCGGCGCGCCAGCGGCGCCAGCGTCCAGCCCTGGAGAATGAGCGATACCAGTACGACGAAGAACGCGACATTGAAGTAAACGTGGGCGTAGGGCAGTCCGGCGAGAAGCGGAAAGAGCGCGAGAATGATGGGCACCGCGCCGCGAAGGCCGACCCAGCCGACGAACAGTTGTTCCCTGGCGGGAAAGCGGAAAGGCAGGAGACAGAGGTACACCGCCAGGGGCCGGGCGAGAAAAATCAGCGCCAGCGAAATGAACAGCGCGTGAGCGGCGACGGGCAGCAGGGCGCTGGGCGTGACCAGCAATCCCAGCATGAGGAACATGACGATCTGCGCGAGCCAGGCGAGTCCGTCGTGGAAGCGACGGATCGAGATGTGGGCCTGCAGCGGGCGATTGGCGATGACGACGCCGGCAATGTAGACGGCCAGGAAGCCGCTCCCCTGCAGGTTCAGCGTGCCGGCGAAGATCACCAGCGCCCCGGCGAGCGCCAAAAGAGGATAAAGACTCGCGGCCAGCGGAACCCGGTTCACCAGCCAGGAAAGCGCGATGCCGCCGGCGTAGCCCAGAACCAGGCCGATCCCCAGTTGCTGGACCAGCACGACGAGCACGGTGAGGTCCAGGCCGGTCGAACCGCTTTCGATCAGTTCGACGAAGGCGACGGTAAGGAATATCGCCATCGGGTCGTTGGCGCCGGACTCGATCTCGAGTGTCGCGCTCACCCGCTCCTTGAGCTTGAGTCCCTGGTCATGCAGGAGTCCGAAAACGGCGGCGGCGTCGGTGGAGGCGACGATCGAACCGAGTAACAGGCCCTGCAGCCAATTCAGGTCCAGCAATAGCGTCGACACCCAACCGGTCGTCGCGGCGGTGATCAGAACGCCGACGGTGGCCAGGCTCAGCGCCGGGCGAAGTCCGACGCGAAAGGTCGAGGCGCGGGTGCTCAGCCCGCCGTCGAACAGTATGATCCCCAGCGCTACCGAACCGACAAGGTACGCAGTCTCGTAGTCGTTGAACTGGATCTCGCCGGGGCCTTCCTCTCCCGCGAGCATGCCGAGAGCCAGGAAGACGAACAACAACGGCAGCCCGAGCCGGCGGGAAGGCACGCTGGCCAGGATACTCAGGAACAACAGCGAGGCTGCTACGAGAACCAGTTGGTTGACGATATCCATCGGAGCAAAATGTATGAGATGCCCGCGGCTCGCCACCCTGGTTGGACGATCCGTGGCCTGGAATTGTTGTCGCCGTAGTGGTCTGCCGCTCGGCAGGACCATCGCATCGCGGCCGGCAGCCTCGGGAAGGCGAACCGTCGGTTCGCCGGTTAGCCGCGGCCCGGGAGCGCGCTAGAACCCGAAACCGACGCCGATGGAGAAAAACGGCGTCACGCCACCGCGCTGCTGCCCGGCGACCGGCGCCATCTCGGTGACCTTTACCACCGGCCAGCGAAAGGACTGCTCGCCGATGTTGCCTTCGCGAAGGCTCGCCAGCCGACCGACCACGGTGACGGTACGGCCCTTGGCATAGATCAACGGATCGACGAATCCTTCGCGCACGGCAATGAAGCGGCCGTCGCTGTCGCGATCGGTGTGCGGGCGACCACTCGACGAGAGCGGGAAGCTCAGGATCTCCAGCTCGGTCGTCTCGTCGACGGTGCGCACCTCGATGATCCGGCCGCCCCAATTTACCGTGCCCGCGGGTACCGGCTCCTGTTCGGCGAGTTGCTGCGGCGGCAGCTTCACGTCGACGGCGCTGCGATCGACCAGGGGCTGGCTTGCGCAGCCGGCGACCAGTGCGACGACGGCCGCGATCCAAAGGATTCGTTTCATGGACTCAGTGCTCGGCGTGTGGCGAGTTGCCCGGTTCATCCTGTCGGACGACGCCCCAAGCTTACTATCATCGTCCTTGTCCTGCATCAGCGTGGCGTCGCAGCATTAACAATCGGACATGGCGCGCGGCGCACGGGTTCCGGTCGATATTGTTATGTTATAACATCCGAAAGATTCGAATCTCTCCAGGATCCCGGTAATGCAATTTTCCATCCTCCGTTGCGCGACGGTTGCCGTCGTCATGCAATCGACCGTCTCCCTCGCCACCGACGCGCCTCGCCAACATGGCGCCCATGAACACGGCGCGGCACGCCTGGACATCGTCGTCGACGATCACGACCTGGTTATCGCGTTACAAACACCGGCAGCGAACGTGATCGGATTCGAGCACCAACCCAGGGACGCGGCCGAGCGCGAAACCGTTGAGGCGCACCTGCGGCGACTGCGGGACGGCGATGCATTATTCGACCTCGCGCCCGATGCGCTATGTCGCCTGGCGTCCGTCGACATCGAGACGCCCTTGGCCGATCACGATGGCGAGCACGAGGAAGGACACGAACACGAGGAAGAACACGAGCACGAGGAAGAACACGAGCACGAGGAAGAACACGAGCACGAGGAAGAACACGAGCACGAGGAAGAACACGAGCACGAGGAAGAACACGAGCACGAGGAAGAACACGAGCACGAGGAAGAACACGAGC
>JAUIEZ010000157.1 GCA_030429665.1 Gammaproteobacteria bacterium
CGCATGGGCTTCACCCTGGCGCTCGTGGTGGCGAGCCTGGCATGGGCCATCGCGCTCGGCATTCCGCTCGGCTGCTTTTCCGCCGTGCGGCCCAACTCCTTTCTCGACCGGGTCACCGGCATCCTCTCCGTGGGCACCATCGCGGTGCCCTCGTTCCTGGTCTCGATCTGGTCTCTGCTGATCTTCGCCCTGGCGCTCGGCTGGTTGCCCGCCATCGGCGCCGGCGAGCCCGGCGACGTGCTCGACCAGTTGACCCATCTTATCCTGCCGGCGTTCGCAGTGGGGTTGAGCTGGGTGGGTTACCTGGCGCGCATGGTGCGGGCCTCCATGCTCGAGGTGCTGGGAGAGAGCTATATTCGCGCCGCCCGCGCCTTTGGGCTGCGGCCGCGACGCATCGTCTACGGTTACGCGCTGCGCGTCGCGATCCTGCCGACCATCACGCTGATCGGCATGGGTTTCTCGGGACTGCTGTCGGGCGTGGTGTTCGCCGAAATCATCTTCTCGCGTCCGGGCGTGGGCAAGCTGATCTACGATACGGTCAACGCCCGCAACTTCCCGGTGGTTCAGGGGGCGGTGCTCATCACCACGTCGCTGTACATCGTCATCACGTTGATTTCAGATCTCGTGGTCGCCTGGCTCGATCCCCGTGTCCGCGAATCCCTTTAACGCACAGGACGCGGCGCTCGCCGCCGCCCGGACGGAAAGCGCGGCCCGCGAGCGGCGCGAGAAACTGCGCCGGTTCGCGGGTAACTGGCAGGGCATGTTTGGACTTGTCCTCGTCTTGTTGTTCTTTGCCAGCGCTCTCTTCGCGCCCTACATCGCCCCCTACGACCCCAATGCCATCGACATCCCGGTGCGACTCTCGGGGCCGACCCTCGACCATCCGGGCGGTACCGACCAACTGGGCCGCGACACGCTGTCACGGGTACTCTACGGCGGCCGCGTGGCGTTGAAGGTTGCTGCCATCGGCGTCTCGATCGCGCTGGTGATCGGACTCGCTCTCGGCATGCTGGCCGGGTACGGACCGCGCTGGCTGGACAACCTGCTGCTGCTCGTATTCGATACCGTTCGCGCCTTTCCCACCATCGTCCTGGCCCTGGCCACGGTGGCGCTGACCGGGCCCAGCCTGGAACTGGTGCTGGCTATCGTGATCGTCACGTCGATACCTCAGTACGCCCGCATGGCGCGCACCAGCACGCTGGCCATTCGGAGCATGCAATTCATTCTCGCCGAGCGTTCTCTCGGGGCCGGCATGTTTCGGGTGTTGCGCCACCACGTCATGCCGAACGTCTCCGGACCGCTGCTGATCCTGGCAGCCATGGACGTGCCCGTGGTGGTGACCGTGGAGGCGGGCCTGAGTTTCCTCGGCCTAGGCGTCCTGCCGCCGACGGCGAGCTGGGGCACGATTCTCAACGAGGGTTACCTGGTCATCCGCGACACCCCGTGGATGGTAATCGCCGGCGGTATCCCGCTGGTGCTCACCACGCTCGGCTTCACGTTCCTGGGCGAGGCGCTGCGCGACGTTTTCGATCCGCGGATGAACCGGGGCAGGTAGCGATCATGGTCGACCCAATGCGAAAGATGGAAGCCGGGTCCGGTGAGCCGCTGCTCGACGTTCGCGGCCTGACGGTGGAATTCGCCACCGCCCGCGGCCGCGTGAAGGCATTGCGTAACGTGAGCTTCCAGGTGCCGAGACGCCGGATCGTCGGCGTGGTGGGGGAGAGCGGCTCGGGCAAAAGCACTGTGCTGTGGTCGATCCTCGGCCTGCTCTCTTCCAATGCCCGCGTGACGAATGGCGAGATCCTGTTCCAGGCCCGCGACTTGCTGACGCTGGACGAGAACGCCCGCCGCGCCCTGCGCGGCGAGGAAGCCTCGGTGGTGTTCCAGGACCCGATGACTTCACAGGTGCCGGTGCTCACTTACGGCCGGCAAATGCTGGACATTCTCTACCGGCGCCGCAACCAGACGGTGGCGCAGAAACGCGCGTTGGCGGTGGAACTGATGAAAAAGGTCGGCATTCCCGATCCCGCCGCACGCCTCGACCAGTATCCGCATCATTTCAGCGGCGGCATGCGTCAGCGCGCCGCCATCGCCATGGCCATGCTCACCGACCCGGCGCTGTTGCTCGCCGACGAGCCGACCACGGCGCTGGACGTGACCATGGAGGCGCAGATCATTCACCTGCTGCGCAGGCTCCAGGAGGAACTGGACGCAACCATCGTCATCGTTTCGCACAACCTGGGACTCATCGCCCAGCTTTGCGACGACGTCGTGGTCATGTACGCCGGCGAGGTGGTGGAATCGGGCGATGTGAGCCAGATATTTCACCGCGCCCGCCATCCCTACACCCGCGCGTTGCTCGAGTGCGACCCGGCGCGCATCGAGCAGCGCAGCCGTAAACTGCCGGTGATTCCCGGCAACGTGCCCGACCTGGTGGATCCGCCGCGCGGTTGCGTCTTTTCGCCGCGCTGCCAGCGCGTCATGGACGTTTGCCACGACGTCGTGCCGCCGGACGTGAAGGAGGGGGCGGGCGTGGCCCGCTGCCATCTGCTGTCGGGTTCACACGCGGATCCCGCGTGGCCGCCACCGGCGGATGTGGCCACCGTCGGTACCGGAGAAGGCGTCGAGAAGGCGGTCGACATCGAGGACTATCGGGTAGCCGACAGCGGACAGCCGCTCCTCGACGTATCCCGTCTGAATGTACGCTTCCGTACGCTGAGCACGGTTCGCGCGAAGTTGCGCGGCGTGACCGATCCGTTCGTCGACGCGGTGCTCGACGTATCCCTGGACCTGCGAGCCGGCGAGACCGTGGGGCTGGTGGGTGAGAGCGGCTCGGGCAAGACCACGCTCGGGCTGACGATCCTCAACCTGGTGAACGCCGCCGGCGGCTCGGTGAAGTTCGAGGGCCGGGAGATCAATAACATGTCGGAACGCCGCTTCAAGCCGCTGCGACGCGACATGGCGATGATGTTCCAGGATCCTGTCGGGTCCCTCAGCCCGCGCAAGACCGTGCGCGCCCTCATCGTCGAGCCGTTCCAGATTCACGACGTGCGCGGCGTCGACCTTGACCAGGAGGCAGGGAGGTTATGCGACCTCGTTCGCCTTCCGCGGGCATTCCTGTCGCGACACCCGCACGAGTTGTCCGGCGGCCAGGCCCGTCGCGTCGGTGTGGCGCGCGCGTTGGCGCTGCACCCCAAGCTGATCGCCGCCGACGAGCCTACCGCGGGACTGGACGTATCGGTGCAGGGCGAGATCCTCAACCTGATGGCGGACCTGCAGCGCGAGCACGGCCTGGGTTACCTGATCATCACCCACAACCTCCCGGTGGTGCGCCACATCAGCGATCGGCTCGCCATCATGTACCTGGGCCGCATCGTGGAACTCGGGGCTTCGGAGAAGATTTTTCGCGCCCCGGCGCATCCCTATACCGATGCCCTGGTGCGCGGTGTACCACGACCGGATCCGGATAGTCGCGAGGTGCGCGTGGCCATCACCGGCGAGGTGCCGAGCCTGCTCAATCGCCCGCGCGGCTGCGATTTCCACACGCGCTGTCCGTATGCGCAGGAACGATGCCGCGAGGAGGAGCCGGGGGCCACCGAACTGGGTGAAGGACGCCGGGTGCGTTGTCACTTTCCGTTGCACGGCGTCTGACGGGAGGGCACGCGTCCCGTTCACCCTCGGGATCGTTTGCCGGTTGCCCGGCCTGGCGTGTTCTACGCATTGCCGTTGAGCGTGAATGCGCTATCTCGCAAGTCGGTGTCGGTGGTAAACCGAGATTCGACGAAGGAGGGGCGATGGTCGCTGCCGACGAATAATCCGGTTACACGCACTCGCGCAGGCGGAATCGCTGGAGTTTTCCGGATTCGTTGCGGGGCAGGGCGTCGATCAGGTGAATGGCGCGGGGGTATTTATAGGGAGCGAGGCGATCTCGCACGTGCTGTTTCAGTGTTTCCGTAAACAGCGTCTCGTCGTCGGGCAATTGCCTGGCGACCACGTAAGCCGTCACCGACTGGCCTCGTTCTGCGTCCGGCGCGCCGATTACCGCGCACTCGAGCACCGCGGGATGCTCCATCAACGCGTTTTCGACCTCCACGCCCGAAATGTTGTACCCGGCGGAAACGATGATGTCGTCGGCGCGTGCGTGGTAGCGGACGTAGCCGTCAGCATCCATGGCGCACGTGTCTCCGGTGACGTTCCAGCCGTTCCTGACGTAGTCGCGCTGACGCGGATCGTCGAGGTAGCGGCAGCCGGTAGGCCCCTTGACGGCCAGCAGGCCGATGTCTCCTGGCTTCAGTTCCCGTCCGTCCTCGTCGACGATGGCGACGCGGTATCCGGGCAGGGCGCGGCCGATCAGGCCTTCGCGAATCTCGGGTCCCGTGGCGCCCACGAAGGCGTGAAGCATCTCCGTGGAACCCATGAACTCGGTCAGTTCGACGCCGGTGGCGTCTCGCCACAGGCCGCGCACGGCCGACGGCAGCGCTTCACCGGACGACACGCACAAGCGCAGGCTGGAAAGATCGCGGCCGCGGGCGAGTGGTGCGACGCGCCGATAGAATGTCGGCACCGTGAAGCACACGGTAGCGCGGAATCGCTCGATCGCATCAACGAAAGTCTCCGGCGAGTAACGCTCGTTCAACACGGTCGTGGCGCCGCCTTGCATCGGAAAGAACACGAGCCCGCCGAGGCCGAAAGTGAAGGCCAGCGGCGCGGTGCCGATGAACACGTCGGCGGGCGATGGTCGAACGATGTGGCCTCCGACGGCGCGGCAGGTCGCCATGACGTCGCGATGAAAATGCACCGTCGCCTTTGGCCGGCCGGTCGTGCCCGAGGTGAATCCGATCAGGGCGACGTCGTCGGCGGTCGTCGGCGCGTTGGCGAAATCCGCGGAAAAACGAGCCATCCGCCGGTGCAGGTCGCCACAGGCCGCATCCCACGACACGATCCGGCACGTCGCATCGGCGTCGTCACAAGCTTGATGCACCTCGGCGGCGAGGCGTGATTCGCATAACGCGGCATTGGGGCGGGCGATGTCCAGGATCTTGGCCAGTTCGGCGCGACGAAGCAGGGGCATGGTGGTGACGGCCACCGCGCCGCACTTCTGAACCGCGAACCAGGCCGCGACCAGCGTCGGCGAGTTGAAGCCGCGAAGCAGTACCCGGTTGCCCGGTACCACGCCAAGATCGCGAGCGAGGACGTGTGCGATGCGGTTCGCATGCTCACGCAGCATCGTGTAGGTGAGGGATTGCTGTTCCGATACGACGGCAAGCGTTTCGCCGCTTCCTTCGTCCACGTGACGATCGAGCAATTCGTACGCGCAGTTGAGCGCCATGCCGTCGCCTTGACCCGGTTCGACACTGATCTCGGGCCAGGCCTGTCGCGGCGGCAGGCGATCGCGGACGAACGAGTCGATTTGCACGGCGGCCGATTCTTGGCGGGCTAGTTCGACGGGTTCCACGGCGGCGCGACCAATCGACGCTTGCCGTCGCGACTCATTGCCAGGCCGGGCTCGTCGAGGTCCAGACGATCCCAGAGCTGGCAGGTGACTTGCTTGTGTTTCTGATCGAGCCCTTCGCAATAATTGGTGTATTCGCAGGTTCGAATCTCGTCTCCGTGCCCGGACTCCAGTTTCAGGAACCAGTCGGGATCGGCCAGCGATTGGCGCGCGGCGGCGACGACATCCGCGACACCGTCGCGCAACATGGCCTCCGCCGTCTCGAAGTTGTGCACGCCCCCGGCGCCGACTACGGGTGTCTCGAACCCGGCCTCGCGGACGAGTCGTCGAATATACCCGGTCGCGTCGAAATTGCGTCCGAACGGGCCCTGCTCGTCGGAGAGATACTGGGGCATGCATTCGTAGCCGCTGGGTCCCGTGTAAGGGTAGGCGGCCTGTCCTACTCGCGGCTGTTTCGCGTCGTCGAACTTGCCGCCGCGCGACAGGGAAAGAAAGTCCATCCCGGCGCGCGCGAATTCGGTGGCGAACCAGGCCACGTCGGGCAGCGTGCTGCCGTCTTCGACGCATTCCTCGGCAAGAAACCGCGCGCCCACCACGAAATCCTCCGAGACGGCACGACGCACGGCGTGGAACACCTCCAACGGCAGGCGCGCGCGGTTCTCGCGCGAACCACCGTAGCCGTCGCCACGCGTGTTGGTGCCCGACAGGAAGGAGGCCATGGTATAGGCATGGGCGTAGTGTAGTTCGACCCCGTCCATGCCGGCCGCCTCGGCGCGACGGGCGGCTTCGGCGAACAGCGCCGGAAGTACCGCGGGCAACTCGCGTACGTGTTCGAGGTGCATGTCGGTCACCCGTTCGCGATAGCCGTGCGTTAGCGATTCCCATTGCCGTTCGTCGAGTATCCCCTGCAGGGAATCGTCCGAAAGACTTGCCAATCGGGTGCGTACCGCCGATTCCGCGACCTGTTCCATGCCGAGCGCTTCACGGATGTCCGGCGTGATCTCGAGAAAGCGGTTGATGAACTTGTCTCGGTCGGGGCGGCGCCGGATGGTGAGCAAATCTATGACCTGGATAAACACCCGCGTTTCGCCATCGCTTTCGTCGCGAATCCGGTCGACCAGTTCGCGCAGTCCCGGAATGAAACGGTCATGGCCGATGCGCAGAAGCGGACCGGACGGAACGTCCCGGATGCCGGTTGCCTCGATGACGAGCGCCGCCGGCCGGCCCCGGGCGAAGCGCCCGTACCAGTCGAGGTTTTCCGCCGTGACGTAGCCGTCGTCGGTAGCGCGCCATGGCACCATGGCCGGGACCCAGGTACGGTTCCTCAGCTTCAGTCGCCCGGCGTGCAGTGGCGAGAACAACCTCGAATTCGCCAACGCGGCCGCGTCCGGTAGCTTACCGGGGGAGGATTGCCAGCGAATTCGTTGGGAGGGCTTCCACATGGGTCGGACAACATGAAGTGCGTCAACTCAATCTAGGCAGACTGACGCGTGTTGTCAACGCGTGGGAACACGCCTTAGATGATACGGGGAATCACCGCCGCGACGCGTTCCCGGCCGGTTTACCAGCAATCGTCGTGCGTTCCGCCTTCCTCTCCGCTGGAGTCCAGCGTAAATGTCGCACAATACGTGTCCTTCGCCTGCGATTCGTCCGACTTGGCAGCCGCGGTCAGCGAATAGCCGGTGGCGTTCCCGGTGGACGTATAGCTCAGGTCGTAGTATCCGTCAGGGCTGACGGACGAGACGCCCAGCTGCCCCAGCGAATCCGGGTAGCGCAAGTTGTTGCTGTAGAACTTTTCCATTTCGTTGCTGATCCGCAGCAACGCGAGCCGCGCATCGGAGCGGCGCGCGTTCTGCAGGTACTGGTTGTACGACGGAACGGCAACCGCGGCAATTATGCCGAGGATCACCACCGTGATCATCAGCTCTATCAGCGTCAGTCCTTGCGAGTACAGGGTATGGTGCTTACTTTGCTTCATGCTAGTGCACGTTGTCCTGGTACCAGTAGGTCGGTATTGGTGAGTTGTCGAGCTTCAGCTCGGGAACCAGTTCCGTCCCCACGATCGGAATGGGCGATACGTTGCTGTCCTGTGGGAAGATAATCGTTACCTCGGGAGCGATACCGCGCCGCGTCAAGTCGTAAAAGCGATCGTTCAGTGTGAGCTGGTCCGGGCTATCGCCTCCCTGGCCGTCCAGGTTGGCGACGGGCAGACCGTTCTCGACGTTCAACGCATAGAGCCGCGCGGATCCCTGGCTCGGCGCGCAGACGTCGGTAAGGTTTGCCGAGGTCTGATCCGCCGGGATGAAGGTCGTAATCAGGACCTTGTTATCGAAGGTCAATGAGGTGGAGAGCGCCTTCTCTCCGTTGTCCGACAGCGAGATATGCCAGCCGTTACGGAGTTGAGCCGCCTCGCTGTCCGACAATTCGGTGAAACTCTGCTCGGAGGATATGGACGTCACGTCCAGTAGGTCGTCCTGGTAGAGTGTCGTGTAGGTAACGGTGCCCGACCCGTTGGTTGGCGGCGAGACGATGTCGTAGTCCTTGAGGACGTAGATCCTGTCCTGGATGGTCGTGTCGTTGGGATGCGCCCGGTAACCGGAACCGATGGCGATCGAGTGGTACGGCTCGCCCGAGGTGGGTTCTATCAGCGCCACGTCCGGCGGATAGTAAAAACGCCGATTGTCCTCCGCGGCCGGCGCGCCGGCTGCGGCGTTCGCCTTCTGCAGATCGGCGATCCGCCCGCCGGTAATGCGATTGGACAACGTGTCCACGGTGTTGTTGGCTATATCGAATCGCCACACCTGTCCGCCAGTGTCGGCGGCGAAGAAGCGATCGATCATGCCGTCTCCATTGATATCGATGATGCGAATGTCCGAGGGAATGCTGTAGTCCATGTCAGCCAGGACGAGGTCCGGTATCGCGGCGCTGGGGATCGGCGTGTCGCCGGCCCACCAGAGCACGTCGCCGGTCTCGGCATCGAGAATGAATACGGCATTGCCGACGCTGTCGCCGCTACGCGTTGAACTGTTGTCCTGGGAGACGTCGTAGCCTCCGCCGACGAACAGGACGTCCCTGATGGACAATTCCGTGGCAGCACTTTCCTTGTAAAAAATCTTCGCGTGACGCGGCCGTGACCAGGTTTGTCCCAGCTTGGAGAGAGGATCGGTGATCGCGGCCGAGCTGCCGTCAACCCGCCAAAGATACTCGGGTGAACCCGGAGTGGTTACGTCGAGCGCATAGTAGTTTCTGCCGCCGCGCCGCTGGCCGAAATAGAGATAGGCGTGATCGCCGCTGTCCGGGTCGCCGTTCTCGTCCAGCAGGTCGTTGTCGGGAAGGATATTGCCGAACTCGTCGGTTGCGCAGCAGACGTCCTCCACCCATACGTCGATGCCGCCGTCGACACCGTAGGTGATGTTCGATGCCTCGATGTCGTCAAAAAGCGGCTTGATGTTCGTCAGCTTGTCGGGCGGCATGAATGTCCAGTCCTCCAGCCGCGCACCCCCCGATGGCGTATCGTCGTTCGTGGGGTCGTTGGTGGGAACCATGTGTACGTAGCCGTCGTTGGTGATGACGAAAAGAATGTCGTTCTGAATGTCGTTGGCGTCGTCCACGTAGTAGGTAACAAGATGCGGACGGGTATGCAACGGTGCGCCGATGGTGGGGCGACCGTCGGTTATGTAGCCGTCCTGGTCCTCGTCCGTGAGGTCGAGGCCGCGCGCCCACTTGACCAGGTCGAGGAACTCCTCGTCCGATATGCCGGTAACCCCGAACATTGATTTCGTGAGCTTGCCGTCCTCGTTGCTTCCGGCAATATACGCATTGTCCTCGTGCAGCTTGTTGACGGCGTTTGTCAGGTCGGTAACCAGGCTGCCGCCGTCGCTCGAGTTGGTGAAAGTGTAAACGTAGTCGTCACGGCTTTCGGGGTCGTGCTGGTTATCGCCGTTGCTGTAGTCGTACAGTCGGCTGGCCAGCCCGCCTTCGCCGGCCTTGGCGCCGTCGGGGGCGAAATCGTCGGGCGTCCAGAAGCTGCGCGAACTCTCGTCGAAAAACCCGGTCAATTGATCGATGGCGAGATCGCCGTTCGCGTCGAATATGGCGACGTCGTCCTCGCCGTCACCGTCGGCGTCGACTCGATCTCCGTTGCCGTCGGTAACGAAGCCCAGCTTGAACTTCTTGATGTTCCCCGGCCAGTGCGGCCGGTCGTCCGGCTGGAAGACCGCGAAGTACAGTTCGTCGCGATGAGTCAGGCGGTTGAACGCGTTGACTGAAACTGCTGGCGAGGTAAACGTGGTGTTTACGCGGAGAATGTCCTCGATAATCTGGGTGAACGCGTTGGTCAATTGTTGGGCCGTATTCGCGGTGTAGTAGACGCCGCCACCCTTGGTCGCCGTGTTTTCGAGAAGCCCGTCGTCATCGACGTTGAAACCCACGGTATAGGTGGTGATGTTCTGCGTGCCGACGAGGTCGTTGCCCAATGCCTCGGTAGCGGAATCGGTCTTGAACATGTACTCGGACAACTCGTCGAGACAGTTGTCGATCGGGTTACTGACTCCGTTGGCGCAAACGTCGAGGGTCAAGCCAGAGGTCGTCGCAAGCAAGGTGTTGATTTCGTCGTCGGCGTCATTGTCCGTGTTGGGGAGGCCGTCAGTCAGGAATACGATGTAGTTCTTGCTGCACTCGTAGTTAATCGGCGAGACGTAGGTGCTGCCGTCCCTTGACCCCGAGTGGCTCCACTGGCCGTTGCCGTTGTGCCCCCCGCGGCCATACTTCACGTTCTGCCCGCGATAGTAGAGCAGGGCTTCGTACAGGGTTTCCGCCAGCGGGGTGTAGCCGTCGGCGGTCAAATTGTCCACCGCGGTCTTGAATTCGTTGCG
>JAUIEZ010000158.1 GCA_030429665.1 Gammaproteobacteria bacterium
CCAGTTCGCGGCCGACATGGGCGGCGCCGGGTACCTGTTCGTCGGCGACAACGACGCGGAAATCATGCACAACTCCGCCATGATCAACCTGAACGTCCTCCGGACATGTGTGGAGAACGGGTCGCGGCGCGTCTTCTATGCTTCCTCGGCGTGTGTTTACCCGATATACAACCAGGAGGATCCGACCCGCCCGGACTGCGCGGAGGATACCGTCTATCCGGCGATGCCGGACAGCGAGTACGGTTGGGAGAAGTTGTTCAGCGAGCGGCTCTACCTGGCCTTTGCGCGCAACAAGGGAATCGAGGCGCGCGTAGGACGCTATCACAATATTTTCGGTCCCGAGGGGGCCTGGAACGACGGCAGGGAAAAGGTACCGGCGGCGCTCTGCCGAAAGGTCGCGATGGCGCAGGACGGAGGAGAGATCGAGATCTGGGGCGACGGCACCCAGACGCGTTCGTTCCTGTTCATCGACGAGTGCATCGAGGCAACGCTTCGCCTGATGCGATCGGATTGGACGGGGCCGGCGAACATCGGTTCCGACGAGATGGTCAGCATCGATGAGCTGGCGCGCGCCATCATGGACATTGCCGGAAAGGCGTTGCGGATCAGGAACGTCCCTGGCCCGCTGGGCGTGAAGGGCCGCAACTCGGACAACCGTCTGTTCGAGGAGAAGCTCGGTTGGCGCGTGTCCCGGCCGTTGATCGACGGGTTGAGGAAAACCTATCCGTGGATCGAGAAACAGGTGCTCGACGCACGGGCCGGGGACGCCGGGCCGGGCGATTCCCGCGAGGCGTTCCCGGGTCAGGAATCCAGCGGATAGACGACCCTGGGACCGTAGCCCGTTTCTTGCGAATAGGGCCAGAGCAGGTAGCTTTCCGGGCGGTCGGGCAGCCGCGTGTCGATCTCGACCCGGTTGGTGCGTTGCCTGAGGATTCGCTCGTCCTTGATGTCGCAACGGTAGATTTCGTCTCCGTCTTCGTCGAGCAGGCAGAAGACCCAGTAAAGGTAGTCGTCCCTCAGCGGGATCCGGCGCGTGTTCATCTGGATGACCTGCCGAAAATGAACGGGTGTCCTCGGTTGATTCGCGCGTTGCCGGAAGTTCACGCCGGCGTACGCCTCGAACGCCTCCAGTGTTCGAAGCGGCCCGAGACCGTAGGGGCCAAGCTCGTCATGTCGTCCGAGCAGCAGGCGCCGGTATCGATCGAGCGCCTCGCGGTTGAGCGACTTGTGCGTCGACTGGTGGTCGGTCCAGTGCAGTGGCATGTCGTGGTTGTACTGGTGCCACAGGAGATCCTCGACCGGATAGTAGAAGTTGTAACCCCAACTGAAGGCGCGCGCGGCGAGGCTCATCTCTTCCCCTTCGAAGTACAGGTGCGGATCGTACTCGACCTCGCGACAAAAGCGGCCGAGGGTAAAGATCATCCCCGCCGCGAGCAGCGGGCTCTTGCCCGGTTTGTCGGCGTCTTCAACCGGGATCGTCGACTGCACCGCGGTCAGGTTTCGCCGCAGCTTCGCCAGCTTGAGTCTCTGGAGGCCGCGATCGGTCGTCAGATGGTCGCGTCCGTCGATGACCCGGTACGGCGACGGGTAGGTGGTCAGTATCGGCTTGTCATGGTCGATCGAGCGGAGCATGGCGATGCACCGCTCGTCCCAACCCGGGGCGAAACGCATGTGTGCGTCGATCTGCAGGGTGTAGGTTTCGTCCCGGTACAGGCGGTTCGTGAGATGCCGCGCCCAGCAACAGCCTCGACTTTCGCGGTAGTGAAACGTCTCGATTCGGAATCGCGCGTCGTCGATCCAGGAATCCAGGTCGAGCATGGTCGCCTCATCGTACTGCCAGCAGATGCCGAACGAGAGGCGCTCGGGGTGGCGCGCCCGTTCGAGGCAGCTCTCGATGGTGCGAGGCAGCTCCTTGTCCCGGTACGAGGCGATCTGGACGAAAATGGTTTCCATGCTCGATATCGCGCCGGTCACCGCCGTCGCGCGCCTACTCGAAGTACCGGCGGTGAAACGCGGCCATTTGTTCTATCGAGTCGGTTCGAAAGTGGTAGTGATGGGCGCCATCGACCCGGACCTGGCGCGATGTGTCGACGCTGACGTAGTCGATCATGGCGGGGCGTTTAGGCATCACGAACGTATTGTCGCCGGTTGCCCTGCGGCCGGCTCGAACGTTCGCGACGATCTGCTCTTCGTCCGTATCGCTGACATGCCGGGCGATCCAGGAGCCGAGTGCCACGTCGTCCGCGTAGCGTCCGTCGTTGTCCTCGATGATCCGGAAAGTATCTTCCAGCAGGCGTTTTACCAGGTCCATCGAGAACAGCATCGAGGCGCCGCTGACGTAGGGTCGCCCGGTGAACTCGCAGACGCCGACCGGACCGTGCAACAGCAGGTCGCCCTCCAGGGTGTCGACGTACGCACGCAGGCCCGCCAGGTCGACGTAACTCGAGGCGCACACGGTGTAGACGTAGTCATAGCGCCCCGCGGCGGCCAGGTGACCGAATGCGATCAGGCGCTTGCGCAACAGGCAGTCTCGCTGCAGCGCGATCGAATCCGCGCAGCCGCAGGCGATCACGTTTCCGATCGATGTCGACTCGAAGGCATTGAGCACAGGCAGTTCGTTGCCGAAGTACTTCCGGATGCCTTCGGCGTTCACCGTGGTCGGGTCGAGGTGGGCGCCAATCGCGTAGTAGACATCGATGTCGGCGACGCGTTTCGATGCCCAGGTGTCGCGAATGATATCCAGGCATCGTTCGTATTGGGGCAGCAGGCAGCCGAGCACCAGCACGGCGACGGATTTACGGTTGTTGGGGCCGCCGGGTTCCGGCGCTGCCCGTCCGTCGGTTTCGACGCCCGGTACGGTCGCCGGCGCCGGCGAACCGACGTCGGCGATTTCGCCGTCCGTCTCCACGGCCAGCAGTTGGGACAGCGGGAAATAGATTCTCGTATCGTCCATGTCGAGGAAGAAAAGCTCGCCGGCGAAGTGCGGATCGCCGGCGCGCGCTACGCCCTGGAGTAGCTGAGCAAGAACGGGGTTGTCCCGGGCGCACGACAACTCCAGGGGTTCCATGTCGCGCAGGAACACCGTGATGTCGACGATGTCGGTGTCTTCCACCACACCGCTCGCTCTTCCTTCGGGGGCGCCCGCGGCGGCGCATTTGGCGTTCGCGCCGGCCGGCAAAGGCTCGTTTGCGAGTTGGCGTCGCAGTGCGTCGCGGTCCTGCCGTACCAGATCGAAGCCGGCGCGTAGACGCCCGTACATTCTCAGGATGTCCGTCGATTCGGCGGACAGCACACCGATGCCGGCGTCTTCGATCGTGCCCGCGCACAGGGCGCGATAAAACGCCGATTGGGACTCGTGCAGAAAGGCGGGCTGCTCCGGCTCCCCGTCGGATGGCGTCGCGGAACGACGCCGGGCAGCGTCCGCGATGATCGTACCGGCAGGGTGTTCCTTTACGGAGAACGATCCGAGTTGCTCGACTACCTCGCGCAACATGTTATCGGAATCGTTCTCGACGCTGCCGCCCACGACGATCACCCGGTCCCGGTCCCTCGTGTGCAACAGTGCCGCGCGCACGTAGTACTCCCACAACGAAACACCGAAAGAAACCGGAAATCGCCACGCATCGCCGAGCCGTCGCCCGACCCTGACGGGATGCTCGACGTAGACAAGGTATAGCGGTTTTTCAAGGAGTCCGCGCCAATACGGCAACAGGACGCTCATGGCGGGGTCGTCGCACAGCCAGGAAGGGGCGTCGTTCAGGTCGTTGGCGCACGCTTCGATCCTGTCGCTCAACGAACGCGGTAGCTTCGGCGCATCGTCGCCGAGGGGTATGTTATCGACGTGATACCACGTCGACTGCAGTGCCGAGAGTGTCTCGTTGTTCAACAGCGCGAGCCGGCTTAGCGCTTTTGCGGCGGCGGGTGCATCGATCGCGGTTGGATCCAGGGCGATCGGCCAACCCATCGCCCCGGCGAGGCGCGTGCGCCACTCGGTATTCCCGCCGGGCGGCGTCAACAGGATCAGTCGCATCGGTTCGCGAAGGCTAAAGGATATTCGGCGGACTCGGAGGATACCGACGCGCATTGCCGTTCTGGCCCGATGAATTCGGCGAAGGCGACCGTCGTGGATCGGTTTGACTTCCGCGGCGGGGCGTCGCTAGACTAACTGGACTTTAACTAGAGCCATCGGTTCGCGCAAGTCATTGACAGGGCAAGGATATGTCTGAGAAGAAGAGCAAGTCGCCGGATAACCAGTCTTCGAATGAGAGTGATAGCCCGAACCGGGAGCCGGAAAAGCGCAAGACGGTGCGCCGATTGCTGACCGGCGGTGGTATCGTCACCGGGGCGGGAATGGCTGGCGGGTCTTGGAAGAAACCCGTGGTGGATTCCGTACTGTTGCCCGCGCATGCACAGACGACCTCCGAACCGCCGACGGGCAATCCTTCGCCGACACCCGCCACGCCCCAGCCTACACCGTCGCCGACCCCGGTCACGTTGGAGCCGACACCGGAACCGACACCGGTGCCAACACCCTTTTAATATCGCCGCGAACGTCTCTCGAATTTGCAGCTGCAGTACTGGCTGTCGCCCGACGCGCCTGACCCCGAGGCGTTCGCGCTCGCTCGGGCGGGCTACTACCTGACTTTCGACGTCGACCCGGGCGGACTCAACAACGTTCGCATGGCTTTCGAGTACGTGGCGGTTGTCGCCGCGTTGACCGGCCGTACGCTCGTATTGCCGCCGTCACAGCCGTGGTACCTGTTGCATTCCGGACCGATACACACGGGCGCGCGCGGCGGGTCCTGCGGGTTCGCGGACATATTCGACATCGATGCGCTGTCCCGCTCGGTGTCCACGATCAGTACCGCTGCTTTCATTCGCGACGAAGGCGCGCGGCTCGGTATCCCGCAAGACGCGGCAGGTTTCCCGGCGGGGGCGATAGCCCGGGACGCGGCGCCGCTGCCAGCCGAGGACTTGCGCCGCTGGAAACGTTGGCTGTTCGAAAACGCCCATGTCGTCCCGTGGAGCCCCAACGACGCGCTGATCTGCCTGCCCAACGTCGAGACGGTCCTGCGCGGGGACGTACTCACCGAACCCATCGTCGACCGTCGCGAACTGGTGGAATTCTCGCCCGCCATGCGCGAGGCGCCGGTCATCCATTTTCCGGCCCGGTCTCCGTATCGTCAGCTTGGCCAGGTTGCGACGATGTTGGCGAGCGCGGATCCGTCGCTGGCGACGAACGTGCGCCGCCTGCTGAAACACAACGTCCGTTATGTCCCACGGGTATTCGAGGTCGCCGGGAAGCTGGCCGCCACGCTTCCCCGCGACGGGTATTCCTGCCTGCATGTTCGGCGCAACGACTTTCAGTTCAGGGGATCGCGCGCGGACGCGAAGGAGAGCCTCGGCAACATTCGCGCGTTGCTAAAGGACGGCGAGCCGCTGTACGTGGCTACCGACGAGACCGACGAGGCATTCTTAGACGTCTTGGGGGAAGACCGGCCGGTCTATCGATGGGCCGACCACATGTCGGCGCGCTGCGCCGAAATTTTCGGCCGCGACGCACTGCCGGACGAGCTCGTCGGCCCGGTGGAACAGGTCATCTGCGCCACCGGACGCGTGTTCGTCGGTACCGAGTTGTCGACGTTTTCGAACTACGTCACGCGGCTTCGGGGATACATGGGTGCGACCGACCGCGGCGCGTACTTCCACACGAATCGCCACGATCCGGCGGCCGCCGGAACCTCGACCTTGGTCCCGCGCCGAGGGCGCGACTACCTGCACGAATGGCCGATTCTTTGGGAGGGCCTTTGAGGCGTCGGCCCCGGGCGGTTTCAGACAACGATTTCCTCGTCGCTCTTGCGCGTGTCGTCGCCCGGTTTGAAATGGACGAAGATGCTCGAGTACTCGTTGCCGACCAGCGGCGACGGCCTGCCATGTAACAGGCGCGCGCCCTCGTAGAGCAGCATGTCTCCCGGCCGGACCGTGATCTCTAGCCGGCGATAATAGTTGTCCTCGAGACACAGCGGCCAGTCCTCGTCGACTTGCTGCGCGATATTCAGGATGGCGCTGATAATGTGCGTTTCCGGGCGGTCCCGATGCATTTTCAACACCGCGCCGCGCCGGTAGCGCCGAATACCGTAGACCGCGGTGGACTCGAGACGGTTGCCGCACCATGCCTCGAGGACGGGTCTCAGCGCCTTGCTCACCTCGACCTTCAGATCGCGGGGCAGGTCGATCATTTCGCTGGCTGCGCCGGTTTGCGCATGAATGTAGCCCGGCACGGACTCCTCGCGCGCAGCGTCGCCTCGGCGTTCGTAGAAATCCCGTAAACGTGAAAACAGCTCGGCCGGCATCCGGTCCCGCCGGTAGCCGGTGCGGGTATGATTTGGCAAGGCTTCTTCAGGCGTTCGGCTCCACATCTCCCCCTTTCCCCTGGACCTGAACCAGGTTGTCAGCACCGCCTTATCTCCGGATACCACCGGCTGTGCCCAGTGCAGGACGTCCGGATTCGGATTCCCGCTCGGATAAAGGTTGTTCCAGAAGACCGCGCGTCCCCGCTTTGGCGCGATCGCGCGGCCCAGGCGGACGAACTCGGTTGCGCCGCCTTCCTCGACGTCGTTGAGATAGACCAGGGTGGTCCACGTGCGCTGTCCTCCCCTGGCGTCGCTGGCAAACGTTTCGTAGGATTTCGATCCCGGCTCAAACCAGTCGTTGTGCGCCTTGTACTCCTCGCCTTGATGGTACATGTGCCCTTGCAGCGCCTCAGCGAAACTCGGGTTGATGCCCATCATCTTGCACAGGCGGGTGTGTACCTCGTCCGCGATCGCGACGTCTTTGAAAATACAGGTGCTGCTGGTGCGGCCGGTCAGCGCGCCGGCTCCACCGACCGTCGTCGAGGGGGCGAGATCCGCTTCCATCGCCCGCACCAGTTCGGCGCACTCGTCGGCATCGAGAAAATCCTCGACGACGTAGATCTCCGCCTTGGGCGTATCCAGCCGCTCCGCGTTCGGGATGAAGTGTGATTCCGCCGCCGGCCGGTCGTACTGGAGCGCGCCGGCAATCCGTTCCAGGGGCTCGGCGGGTTCGTAGCCGAGCTCCGCGGCGATGAGCGCGTAGGGGAACCCCTTGTTCAGGAGCACCTTGAAAAGACTGTCACGCGTGCAACCGCGATTGACGTTGTCCCAGATCCAGCGCTTCCAGGTATCGTCGAACCGCTCCGTGATCCGCGTGGACCGACTCTCGGCGCAGTGCGACAGGAACGCCTGGCTCACCGGCGGAGAAGTCTCGATCATCAACAGCTGCGAGCTCCTGAAATACAGGCCGCTTGGTGGCTCGTCCCCGAACTCGAGGTAGATCACTTCATCGCCGGCGTCGCCCGCCTGCTGTTTGAACAATGCCTGGAACAGGGTTGCGAGAACCGGATTGTCCTCGGTGCAGGCCAGTTCCAGGGGCTCCATGTCGCGCAGGCGAACGGTCAGTTCCAGCACGGCCGGGAGGGACTCCGAGACGGCGGAATCGTCCGGCTGCGTCGGGTTGTCCACGGCCACGGCCCGGTCGTCCCGTCGCGACGTCTCGATCCGCGGCGGTACGCCGCTGGCGGCGTCCGGGTGAATTTCGTAAGTGCTGCAATCGAGTCCGGAGAAGCGCCGGAAGTCCTCCAGCGTCCGCTTCGTTCCCAGGCCGTAGCGGCCGAGTGCTCCCTCGGGGTCGCCGTCGAGGAGCGTTCGCAGCCGGCCCATGGCAGTCTCGTGCCTTTTTCGGACCACGGCCTTTGGCCTTTCGTGGATGAACTTGCGATTGGGTTCCGGATGGACCCGGTGCCAGACGACGATTCGGTTGGGATTGAACAGGTCGTAGCCGTGTGTATACGACCTCAGGGTAAGCGCGAACTCCTCCCCCGTATAGATGTGCTCGGGATCCTGCCGGACCTCGTCGTTCCACTCGCCGAGGGTAAATACGAACGCGCCGGAAAGAAACCGGGTGGCCCTCGGGAAGACGTCGTTCTCCTCGATCCGCTGGTGCGGGTGGTGGATCCAGCCTTCGGCGCTCCAGGACTTGGCGATTGCCGTGGGTACGAGGGTGAGCCGGTCCAGGTCCTTCAGTTCGATATTGTCGTCCGGGTCTCGGGTGTATAACGGAGGAAACCCGGTGATCAGCGGCTTGTCGCTCGGCAGTTCCTGCATCATCCCGATCAGCAGTGCGTCCCAACTCTCGGCGAAACGCGTATGGGCGTCGACCTGCAGGGTATACGTTTCCCCCCGGTACATCTGCTGAACCTGGTGTCGTGCCCAGCAGCCGCCCTCGGACGCTGCATGGTCGAACTTCACGATTCGGAAACGTTCGTCGGCCGCGAACCGGTCCAGGCAGTTCCGGTCGACGTCCGGCCCCCCCTTGTCATCGTACTGAAGGCAGATGCCGAAGCGCAGTTTCTCGGGGCGCATCGCCTTGGCCAGGCAATTTTCGATGGTCGATACGAGCTCCGGGTCGCAGTACGATGCGATGGCGACGAAAATCGTGTCCCCGGCCGAACGCGCCAGCGTCTCCTGCAAGCGTGCATATTCGTCGACGAGCCGGATCACGTCGCGGGCGTAACCGAGCTTCGGCTCCCCCTGTAGCTGGACGCGCTGCCAGGGCTGGTAGCGATACTTCGACCACAAGTCGCGATCGTCGGCGTCGAGCACCTTCTGGCAGTAGTGAACGATAGGCGCATCCTTGACGCGCGCTTCGGGCCATGGCATCCACGCGGCAAAATTCTCGAGCGAGTACTCGATACCCAGTTCGGCGGACGCGACCACCAGTGCGAACATGTCGCTCTCCCAGCCTCCCGTACGCACCCGGTATTCCCGCGTCAACTCGATCCAGCGCGGTATCAGGCGTGCCAGGTCTTCCGTGTGGATGAACACGGGCCAGGTCACCGGCTGAAGGGCGTCGAAATCGACGTCGCTGAATTCCCGGGTGACGGCCTTGCGCTTCTCGGAGAATCCGAAATCGAGCCAATGCTGGCCCCGCGGGGCGCCCGGCTGGACTTCCACCGGGATGCGGCGACGAAAGACGAAGTCCGGGTCCAGGATCAACGCCGTGCCACGAGGGTCGTGATCGGATAGCCATTCCTGGATCGAGTAGAGCCGGTTGTAAGGCCGGTATTTGTCTCCCGTCTCCGGATCGATGTTGGTGAAGCGGGTGCGGACCACGCGGGCGTGGCGGTGTGTCGGAAGCGGCGTCGACGCGTCGCTCGCCACCAGTCTCGTGAGTTCCCCCGGTTGTTCGCATTTGCTCCACGAGTATTCGAGAAGCTCGCTTTGCCAGTGGATGAGGTCCGAGGTGTCCGTGCAGATCAGTGAATATATCAACGCAGCGTCCAGTACCGGTTGTGCGACGAACCCGCGCGCGATCTCACGTACGGCAGGCCTGTCCGAACGTCGGGCGCCTTTACGTGTCATCGCCGGCGCGACCGACAACGAATCCCCTTGGCCGAACCCGGCGACCGCCGTCACGATGGGGGCGGCCCCGGCGCCCGCTCGAACCCGGGAGTGGCCGCGCATTGTATAATATCGACCGGGTCGGTTCGAACACGCTGCATCCGTGGTCGACGAGCGGATTGCCGGCCGCGCGGTGAGAAATCCCGGTGAAGCTACCCCACGACCGCTGTACGCGTTGACTCATGCCGGTTTACTACAGGCACAAGATCGTTCACATCCATATCCCCAAGACGGCTGGAACGGCGATCGAAAACCTTTTCCACCGTATCGGCGACATGGAGTGGAACCCCAAGTCGTGGGTCGGCCAGGCGCGGCTCGGCGACCGCTGGTACGAGTACCAGCATTTGACCCTGGGAGAGCTTAGGCGGCTCGCGGATTCGAACTTTAGCGGATTCACGTCGTTCGCTGTCGTCCGCGATCCGTATACCCGGTTGATTTCCGACTTTGAGTGGCGAAAGCGGGTCGAGAAGTCGCACCCGCTTTCGCCGACGCAATTCTTCGACTCCTTCGACGACTTTCTGGACGCCATTCCGGAGGACGTGGACAGCCGCTGGTCCGAGCATATACGGGGCGCCGACCAGGCGTGGGCGAACTTCCTGATTCACGTGCGGCCCCAATATCACTACCTGACCGGCGAGAGAGGAGAATGTATCGTCGACGCCGTGCTCAGGTTCGAGAATCTTCACCTTGAAATGGGCGGGTTTCTCGAACCATTCGGATTGCGTGCCGGGAACATCAGGCCTATGACGCCTCGTGATCCGGACGAATATTTCAGCCGCGCCCAGGTCAAGCGCATCCGCCGTA